>JBEAVX010000682.1:0-2698 GCA_041160755.1 Pseudomonadota bacterium | reverse complement strand
CGCCGGGAGGCCGTCGAGGCCTACGTCAACGCCGCCCGCAACCGCTCGGACATGGACCGCCAGCTCTCCGCCGAGCGCGAGAAGACCGGCGTGTTCACCGGCGCCTACGCCGTGAACCCCGTGAGCGGCGAGCGCGCGCCGATCTGGGTCGCCGACTACGTCTTGATGACCTACGGCACCGGCGCGATCATGGCTGTGCCCGCGCATGACGAGCGTGACCACGCCTTCGCCCGCAAGATGGGCCTGCCCATCGTCCCGGTGATCACCCCGCCGGAGGGCCACGACATCCACGCCGCCGCCTGGACCGGCGATGGCCTCGCCCTGAACTCCGGCGCGTATGACGGCCTCGGCGCCGCCGAGTTTAAGGCGAAGATCCTCACTGATCTGGAGTCCTCGGGTTCGGGCAAACGAAAGGTCAACTACAAGCTGCGGGATTGGCTGTTCTCCCGCCAGCGGTACTGGGGTGAGCCCTTCCCCATGGCCCACCACGACGACGGCGAGGTCGTGCCCGTGCCGCTGGACGTGTTGCCGGTCACCTTGCCCCACGTCGATGAGTACAAGCCCACCGACGACGGCCAGCCGCCGTTGGCCCGGGCTGAAGAGGCCTGGCTTCGCACGACGGTCGGCGGCCGCCCGGCGACGCGGGAGACGAACACGATGCCCCAGTGGGCGGGATCGTGCTGGTACTACCTGCGCTACATGGACGCCTTCAACCAGGACATGCCCTTCTCGCCGGAGAAGGAGCGGTTCTGGGGCCCGGTGGACCTCTACATCGGCGGCGTCGAGCACGCGGTGCTGCACCTGCTCTACGCGCGGTTCTGGCACAAGGTGCTCTTTGACTGCGGGCTCGTGCACACCAAAGAGCCGTTCACTCGCCTGTTTAACCAGGGGATGATCCTCGCCTACGCCTACCGCGAGTCGAGCGGCAAGTACCACCGCCCGGAGACCATCGAGCGCCGCGTCGGCAAAGGCGTGAAGATGATCTCGGCCTGGACGAAGGACGAGGTCGAGACCGAGTGGTTCGTCACGGACACCGAGATCGCCGTCGAGCAGCGCATCGGCAAGATGGGCAAGTCGCTCAACAACTCCGTCGATCCCCTGGACATCGTCGGAATGTACGGCGCCGACACCCTGCGCATCTACGAGATGTTCATGGGCCCCTTGGAGCAGGTGAAGCCCTGGCAGACCCAAGGCTGCGAGGGCGTTCACCGCTTCTTGAGCCGGGTGTGGCGCCTGTTCGTGAATGAGGAGACCGGCGAGACCCGGCCCTTTGGCGAGACCACCCCAGAGGTGCGCCGGGCGCTGCACCTCGCGATCAAGGAGGCCAGCGACGGGGTCGAGGCCCTGCGGTTCAACACCCCGGTCTCGAAGATGATGGAGGTGGTGAACGCCTGCAAGGGGGAGGTCCCCGCCCGTGAGGACGCTGAGGCCTTCGTGAAGATCCTCTCGGCCTGGGCGCCGCACCTGGGCGAGGAGCTCTGGTCGCGGTTTGGCAACGCCGAGCTCATCACCTTCGCGCCGTGGCCCGCCTGGGATCCGGCGGCGCTGATCGCCGACACCGTGAACGTCGCCGTGCAGGTCCAGGGCAAGCTCCGGGGCCAGCTTGAGGTGCCCAAAGACACCGACGGCGCGTCGTTGGTCGTCTTGGCCCGGGCCTTGCCCAACGTGCAGAAGCACCTGGAGGGCATGGAGGTCGTCAAGGAGGTCGTCGTGCCTGGCCGCCTCGTGAACTTCGTCGTCCGCCCCGCCAAGGGCTGATCTCGCCCGCCCGCCGCCCGATCGGAGAGCTCGTATGGATCCCGCCGTCGACCCGTTCAGCCCGCTCATCAAGCTCCTCGATCGGTACAAACGTGACGTGCACCAGCTTCAGCCCGGGGCGTCTGAAGAGGCGATCCGGGCGGCGGAGCGCCACCTCGGCCACCGCCTGCCGTTCTCTCTGGCGGCGTTTCTGCGCCGCTGGAACGGCGGCAGCCTCTTCCGGGGCGCGCTGATCCTCCGGGGCAGCTCGGCCCTGGCGAACCCCAACGAGCGCCTGGCCTCCTTGGTGGCCTTCGCGGATCTCCCCGGCGGCCGCCAGTGGGCCTACGCCCCCGATGGCCAAGGCGACTGGATCTTCGGCGAGGTGAAGGACGGGCAGCTCATCCCGCTGCACGACCGCTTCGACCGCTGGCTCACGGGCACGATCCGCCGCTTTGACGAGGACATCCGCGACCCCGAGGCCGAGCTCGCCGCCCGCCGTGAGGTCGATCCCGACGGCGGCTGGCTCTTGCTGCACGACGGCGAGGCCCTGCTCGGCAAGGGGGACCCCGTCGAGGCGAACAAACGCTACAGCGCCGCCACGGCCGCCGACCCGAGCATCATCTTGGCCTGGCAGCGCGGCGGTGAGCTGGCCTTGGCCGAGGGCGACCGTGAGCGCGCCCGGTTCAACCTGCTCCGCGCCTTACGCGCCTCCCGCCTGCCGCTCCCGTGGCCCGGCGCCCGGGTGATCGACCCCGGCGCCCTGCGCACCTTGGGCGGGCTCTTGCCCCCGGGGGATCCCGCCTGGGAGCGTGAGCTGGCGAGCTTTCTGGACGAGCGCGTGAGCGACGTGCGCACAGCCGACGGCCTCAAGCTCTATGTCGCCGTCGTTCGGGAGCGCGCCCGGGCGAAGGTGGAGCGCGGAGAGCGCCGCGCCGCCCGGGATCTCTGGGCCGGGGCC
>JBEAVX010000724.1:0-2771 GCA_041160755.1 Pseudomonadota bacterium | reverse complement strand
CTCGGCGGACGCGGCGGCGCCGGGGAGGTCGAAGTCGGGGAGCTCGGCCGCGAGGTTGGCCTCAGCCCCGGCGAGGTCCACAGCGGAGAGGCCGATGCGCACCTGGACCTCGGGCACGTCGAAACGTAGGGTCGCGGCGGCGCGGGCTCCGGCGGCGGCGGCGGGGTCTTCAGCGGGGGCGCCGTCGAGCCAGGCCTGGGACTCCACCCAGGGCGCGCTGAGCTTGGCGACGAACCACACCGGCAGGCCACGGTCGCCTCGGCTGGAGAGCGAGCCCGCGATCTCGACAAAGCCGGTGATCGTCTGCTGGTCGTCGTGAAGCTGAATCCAGGTGTCGTAGACGCCGTGGCTCGACGAGGTCGTGTGGCCGAGGTCAATGGTCAGCCAGCGCTCGTCGCCCTCCCAGCTCCAGCGGTGGGCGGCGGCGCGGGGGGTGGCGGCGAGCTCGACGGCGCCTAAGCCGGGCAAGGTGACGGCGTAGTAGCCTGGGCGGGCGACCTCGTCGTCGTGGGAGAAGGGGCGCTGGTAGACGTCCGGGTCGATGGTCTCGACGTCGCTGAGCATGAAGCCGACGGCGCCGCCATCGGAGACGCCGATGCCCGGCAGGCGGGTGTGCGAGAAGGCCTGGATGTGGGTGTCGTCGTAGCAGTAGCCCGCGCTGTGGTTGAAGCTCAGGCGCGAGGAGCCGGTGCGGGTGTCGGGGCCGACCTTCACAAAGCCGTTGGGCGTCTCGGCGGCGGGGGTGAGGCCGCCGAAGCCGTAGCCGAGGCCGCCGCTGCCCATGTGCGGGCGCACGAGCGCGACCAGATCGGCGGGCGTTTTGGGCTCGGGCGCAACTTCAGGCTCGCCACATGCGAAGCTCACGAAGAGAAGGATCATGCTTCCGCTCCATCGGCGCCGACGCGCAGGGGGCCCTCACCATAAAGCAAGAGCGTATGGACCTGCAAGCCGCCGTCGAGATCGCGCTCAAACCCAAAGATCTGGCCGAGCGGCTGAGGATGCTGCTCGCCGGGGGCCTCGCGCCGAGCCAGGTCTTGGAGCGCCTGCCCGAGCCGGTGCAGCAGGGGCTCTACGGGGAGGAGCCGAACCCGATCCTCGCCCGACGCGCCGCGATCGAGGCCGTGACCCGGGCCTTGGGCGAGCTGGTGCGGGCGGGCAGAGCGAAGCGGCGGCGGGCGCAGCTCAAGAACGCCTTGGTGGACGTGTATCGGCGCTAGGCCGCCCGCTACTTCTTCCCGAAGAGCTTGGAGAAGAACCCGCCGATGCCCGCGCTCGGGGCGGACTCTTTGTCCTTCTCTAGCCGCCGCTGGAGCCGCTTGAGCTCTCGCTGGGCGATGGGGTTCGTCGGCTGGAGCTTGAGCGAGGTCAACAGCGCCCGTTTGGCGACCTCCAGCTCCCCCTTGTCGTGGTTCAACATGCCCATGAGCGCCCAGCCGTTCGAGAGCTTGGTGCCGTTCTCGATGCTCACGCGGATGAGCTGCTCACCCTCGTTCATGAGCATGTCGTCTTTGCCATAGTTGAGCTTGAACAGGGTGTATCCGTAGAACGCGGCGAACTCCATCTCTTCAGGCAGGCGGTCCCGGGCGGCCTTAAACGCCTCGTGGGCCTGGAGGATACGCCCGTTGTTCAGCTCGCCCAGGCCGACCTTAAAGTCGTTCTCGGCGGCCATGATCTCCTGGACCTTCTCCATGGCCAGCTCGTCTTCGGTCTTTTTGCCGTGGATGACCCGGTCGGTGTACTCGGCGCGGGCGGCCTCGTCGCCGATGATCTCCCAGGCCTCGCTCACCTTGGCGAACACGGCGTTGGCGATCTCGGCCTGCTCAGGGGGCTTGAGCGTCCAGCGGTCGGGGTGGAGGTGCTGGGCGAGGCGCATGTAGGCCTTGCGCTGGTCGGCGGGGTCGGCGTCCCAGGCGACGCCGAGGCGCTCGAAGTGGTTGGCGGCGCCGTTGACGCGGCGCTGCTCGGCGCGCAGGCGGTCGAGCTCGGGGTCGGCCTCGGCGGCGGGCTTGGACTCGGCGGCGCGAGGGGAGGCGGTCTCGACGATGACCTTCGGGGTGCTCGCGCCCTGCTCATCGACGCTGATGACCCCGGCGAGCAGGCCCAGGTACACTCCACGCCGGGCGACCTCGGGGGGCATGGGGATGAAGTCGAGCACGTCGGCGAGGGTGCGCTGGCCGTCGAGGTCCAAGAGCGCGGCGCGAAGCTCAGGAGGGAAGGGGAGATCGTCGATGCTGACGCCGCCGCCGACCTTCAGCCGAGGGAAACGCCCATCGAGGCCCGCGAGCCGGGCCCGGGCGAGGTCGTCAGGCACGGCGTCGCCCAAAGCCGACCAGCAGGCGGCGAGGAGATCGACGGGTTTGCGGGCGGGCGGCGCGTCGTTGGGGGTGAAGCTCCACTCGCCGTCGATGGCGCGGAGCGCGCCGTGGACGCGGATCACGCCCTGCATCCGGGCGAGCTCGTCCGGGCCCAGGTCGGGATGTTTGGCCTCAAGGCTCTCCAGGGCCTCGCTCTTGAGGTTCGACTTCGTGGCCGAGAGCCGGCCGCCCTCAAACCAGAAGGTCCACTTGCGGCGGCCGTCGCCACACTCCAGGCGGCCGTTGGCGCGCTGGGCGGCGAGGCTGAGCAGCAGCTCGATGAGGGGAGGGTCGCGGAGGGTGCCGGACTGCATGACGTTGGACTCCAGGCGCGGCCATAGCGTAGGCCTCGCGGGGGGCGCTGGCAAGCGGGGGAGGGGTGGGCTACCGACGACCTGAAGCCAGGGTTACAAGGCG
>JBEAVX010000704.1:0-3087 GCA_041160755.1 Pseudomonadota bacterium | reverse complement strand
CGCCTTGTTTAAGCTCGGTCGGCAGCGCGAGGCCGTCGCCGCCGCCGAGCGCTCGGTGACCCTCGCGAAGGCGCTGGAGAACCCGATCCAGCACGGCCTCGCCATTCTCAAGCTCGCGCGGGTGACCGCCGCGGACGACCCGACCGGCGCCGAGGACCACCTTCAGGAGGCCGTCGGCATCTTTGAGCGCCTGGGCAACGACCACCTCGTGCGCCGTGCGCTGGCGCTCCAGGCCCAGGCGGGCTTGGCGTCGATGATCAGCTCGCGGATGAGCGCGCTGGGCGCCGCCGGGGACGCCCACGCCTTGGCCCCGGAGCAGATCGGGCGCCTCACCTGGTCCTTGGACATCAACGAGGTCGCCGAGGCCGTGCTCATCCAGGTCGGTGAGCTGGTCCCGGTGAGCCGTCGCTGGGTGTGGCTCGCGGCGAGCGCCGACACGGCGGAGCTGCTCATCGGCCACGACGCCTCCGGCGGCGCGCTCAGCGTCGGCGTCGAGCTCCCCGCAGATGTCCGCGCCTTGCTCAAAGACATCGAGCGCGTCGACAGCGTGGCGGTGCAGGCCAAAGACTCGGGCTGCTGGGTGTACCCCCTCGTGCGGCCGAGCCCCCCCGGCGGCGGCGCCGGTCGCAGCGCCCCCTTTGGCGCCGTCGTGCTGCACCCCGCGGCCAGCTCGCCCTTGACCACGGCCACCCTGCGCGAGATCGCGCCCCGGGTGCGCGCGTTCTCAGGCTTTTTGTCCAACGCCGTCGAGCACGCGCGCCTCGCCCAGCGTGAGTACCGCCTGTCGATGGTGAACCAGCTCGCCCAGCTCCTCGCCTCGGTGCGCAGCCGCAACGACCTCGTCTGCCTCGTGCTCGACCGCCTCATCGACGTCGTCGTCGCCGAGCGCGCGGCGATGCTGCTCTTGGACGACCGCAGCGGCGAGCTGCGCCCCGAGCTGGGTCGTGACGCCCACCGCCGCCCGATCGGCATCGACGGGTTTGAGCTGCCCGAGGCGCTGCTCTCCCGCGTGATTGACTCGGGCGCGGTCATCCACCTGGAGCGTGAGCCGACGCGCCTTCGGGGGGGTGAGAACGGCCCCTGTCACGCCGTCGTGGTGCCCTTGCGGTCCTTGCTCCCCGAGCTTGAGGGCCGCCCCGAGGAGGTTCGCCGCCGCCAAGAGGTGGTGATGACGATGAGCGTGCCCGAGCTGACGACCATCGCGCACTCGGAGTCCATCGGGCAGATCGTCGGCGTCGTCTACCTGGAGACCGACACCCAAGGCGACGTCGCGCCGGTCATGGACCCGCAGCTCGTGACGATGTTGGCGTCTCAGGCGGGTTTTGCCATCGACATCGCGCGGTTAGACCGCCAGCTTGAACAAGAGATCCGCGAGCAAGAGGCGCTCAAGGGCCAGCAGCGCCAGCTCCAGCGGTACCTCTCCAAAGAGGTCGCCGCCGCGGTGATGTCCGACCCCGACCTCGCGATCTTGGGCGCCCGCAAGATGAAGGTGACCTTGCTGTTCACCGACGTGCGCGGCTTCACCCAGTGGTCGGCGTCGATGCCCTCCAACGTCGTCGTCGACACGCTCAACCAGATCTTCTCGCTCATCACGCCGATCCTGTTCAAGCACGGCGGCACCCTCGACAAGTACCTGGGCGACGGCCTCATGGCGATCTTCGGCGCGCCGGTAGAGTCCCCGGACCACGCCTTGTCCGCCGTCCTCGCCGCCCGGGAGATGCAAGAGGTGATGACCTCGTGGCTACAGGGCATGGAGCGCCAAGGCACCCGCATCCCGGGCATGGGCCTGGGCATCAACACCGGCGAGGTCTCCGTCGGCAACGTCGGCAGCGAGGACCGCATGGAGTACACCGCCATCGGTGACGTGGTGAACATCGCCTCGCGCATCTGCGGCGTGGCCGGGCCTGGCCAGGTGCTCATCTCGGAGTCCACGCTGGCGGCGATGCCCATCGGCGCGTTCTTGACCCGCCGCTTAGAGCTCACCCACGTCAAAGGCCGGCAAGATCCCATCCAGCTCTTTGAGGTGTTGTGAGCGCGCTCCCGATGTGTGTGCTGGGCACGGGGGTCTACCTGCCTGGCGTGGCGATCTCCAACCACGACTGGCTGGCCAAGAGCCCGGGCCTCACCACGGCGGAGGCCATCGAGGACGTGACCGGCATCTTGAGCCGCCACGCGGCGGGGCCTGAGGAGAGCGTCGGGTCCATGGCCGCGGAGGCCGCGCGTGTGGCCTTGAGCCGGGCGGGTCTGGCCCCTGCGGCCTTGCGCCGGGTGATCCTCGCCTGCTCTCACGGCGGCGATCGGCGCGGCCCGGCCACGGTGAACGTCGTGATGGACAAGCTCGGCGCGACCTGCGGCGCCTTCGACGTCAGCAACGGCTGCCACAGCTTCCTCACCGCCTTCGACGTCGGCGCGCGGCTCGTGGCCACGGGGGAGGGCCCGGTCTTGCTCGTCGCCTCAGAGCTCCTCACCCGTGACCTCCTGAACCCCAACGATCACCGCACCTACCCGCTCTTTGGCGACGGCGCCGCGGCCGTGGTCATCGGGCCGCCGAGAGGCCAAGGGGCGCTGCTCTCCTCGGTGCACCGCCAGCGCGGGGACATGCTCCAGAGCCTCTTCGTGCCGTCGGCCCTAGACACGCTCAGCCCCAAAGGCCAGATTCATTTCGCGGCCTCGGGCCGGGTGATGCGCACGATGGTCGAGGAGCTGCTGCCCCAGGTGATGAACGAGGCCCTCGATGAGGCGGGGATGACCATGGCCGAGGTGGACTGGGTGGCGCCGCACCAGCCCAACGCGGTGTGGCTGGAGCGCCTGATCACCCGTCTCAACCTGCCTTCTGACCGGGTGCCCCGGGTGGTTCACCGCACGGGCAACGTCCCGAGCGCCCTCGTCCCGATGGGGCTGCACGAGCTGTTCACCCGGATGAACGGCCCCAAGCCCGGCGACCGGGTGCTGATGATGGCCATCGGCGCGGGCGTGGCGTATGGCGCGGCGGTCCTGCGTGTGGATTAGCGGCCCAGGCGACGGCGCGCGAGGCGGTCAAAGAAGGGCATCATCCGCGCGAGGAGCGCCGGATCGACGCCGCCGGGG
>JBEAVX010000677.1:0-8711 GCA_041160755.1 Pseudomonadota bacterium | reverse complement strand
ACAGCAGAAGGGCGGACTGCTAGAGGTAGTGGTGAAGCCCGCGATGAATCCATCTTCGTCATAGTACTCGTAAGATTCCCACTCATTGGAGCTTGTGTCAAGCCGATGCGCGTAGACGCTGCCTGCCGCACAATCCAGCAAAAAACGTTCTTGATACTGAGATGGATAAGCCTCAAACGCCGTAAGAATTTGGTCCCAAGTTCTGCACTCTCCAGACTCGCGCTCGTCGCAGAGTTCGCCGATATCGTCGATGACGCAGCCAACGCCGTCCACATAAACGGCTTGCTCGGAAGTGATCTGTGTCAGACCCTCTTCGCAGTCGTTAACACCGGACTCGGCTCGGGCGATGTTGGACAGGGTGAAGAGGAGGAGCGAGGGGAGGCTCATGGCTGGCGTCTCCTGCGGACGGTGAAGAGGGAGCAGGCGGCGAGGAGGTCGGCGGCGCTGCCGCTGTTGGCCGCGCAGCCGCAGGGGCCGGTCTTGGGGGTGTCGCCTGTGTCGCCTGTGTCGCCCGTGTCGGTGCCGCCCGTGTCGGTAGGCTCGATGCAGGTGGCGTAGGGATCGCCGTAATAAAAACGAGTCGTCTCGATTCCAGCGCAGCACCAGGGGTCGCCGAAGGTGCGATAGTAGTGACCTGCCGCGAATCCGTCCTCGTCAAAGTACGTGTAGGCCTCCCAGGCGCTTGAGCTTTGGTTTAGACGATGTGCGTAGTCGCTCCCATTCGCGCAGTCGAGCAGATAGATCTCCTTCACCTCTGTTGGGGAGTCTTCATAGATGGCCGTCGCCTGATCCCAGGAGAGGCAGTCTCCCCGAAAAGTCTCCTCACAATACACATCGATCCCGCCCACCACGCATCCGACGCCATCCAAGTAGAGAGGTTTCTCGGACTCGACGACATACCAATCGGCGTTGCAGCCTTCATCGCCCTCTTTGGCGAGGCCGACGTTCGGCAGGGTGAAGAGGAGGAGCGAGGTGAGGCTCATGGCTGGCGCCTCCTGCGCGTCGCGCGGAGGGTGAGGGCCGTGAGGAGGACGACGGCGGCGCCACCGCCACCGCCGCAGGGGCCGGTCTTGGCGGTGTCGCCTGTGTCGGTGTCGCCTGTGTCGGTGGGCTCGATGCAGGTGGCGTAGGGGTCGCCGTAGTAGAAACTTAGAGTCTCGAAGCCATCACAACACGAAGGATCTCCATAGGTGAGGTGAGACTTGCCTGCGGCAAACCCATATTCGTCGAAGTACAGATAGGCCGCCCACTCGCTTGAACCCTGGTTTAGTCGATGCGCATAGTCGCTCCCCACAGCGCAGTCGAGAAGATAAATCTCTTTTACCTCTATTGTGGACTCTTCATAAATGGCAATCACCTGATCCCATGAAGGGCAGTCACCATTGAATGTTCGTTGGCAATACACTTCGATAATCCCCGACGACGCAGCCCACGTCCTCCAGATAGTAAGCGCCCTCTTCTTCGACGACGCTCCAGTGGTCTTCGCAGCCGTCCTCAGCGAGGGCGACGTTCGGCAGGGTGAAGAGGAGGAATGCGGTGAGGCTCATGGCTGGCGTCTCCTGCGGGCCGTAAGCACGGCGGCGCCGATGAGGAGCAGCCCCGGCGATTGGGGTTGCAGGTGGGCGCAGGACCAGCGAGTGTCCTTGGGCTCCTCCTCTGGGACGGGGGTGCAGGTAACGGCGTCGATCCCGAAGCGCATGGACTCGCCGACTTGACCCTCACAACACCAACCTGTGCCCTCGAAGATCCACTGGTAGGCGCCGATCATCTCCCCAGCATCGTTGAAGTAGTATTCTATTCCCGTTTCGCTGTTTGAGAACTCGACGATCACCGCGGCGTCGCTCCCCGGTCCGCAGCGCGTGATCTCTCCCCGTTGGCCCTCCACCCCGTCTGTTATCTCATCGTAGGTGGGGCAGTCGCCGTTATAAATGTCAGCGCAGAACTCCTCGGTTCCGAACAGTGTGCAAGAGCCATCGTCATAGATGGCGTTCTCGTAGGTGTCGGGAGCGCACTCATCTTGTGCGTAAGCGAGCTGGCTGAGGCCATAACAAAGAAGCGATAGATAGAGCATTGTTGACTTGGCTCCTGGGAGGAGGTGTCCCCCTCGTGTTGCAGGTCTTCAACAGGGGGTGACCCGCTCCCCCGACCCTCACCCCCCGCTGAGCGTGAGGTCTTCGCTGAGGTTGGCCGGTCGGCTCACGCCCTCCCAGGTCGGCGCGGTGAGCACCACCCGCAGGGTCAGCTCGGTGAGGCCCCCGGCGCTCGTGACCGTGAACGTCGCCTCGCCGTCCTCGTCGAGCAGGCGCTCGCTGGGGGTGACCACGGCGTCCGCGCCCTCGGCGTCGAGCACGCTCACCGTGGCCAGGCTGCCCTCACTCACGCTGGCGCCGTCCTCGCCCCAGGCGCTCACGGTCAGGGTGAGGAGGTTCGGCGACTGTGTGTTGAGGATCGCCGGGCTCGGCGTGAGGGCGAGGCCACCAAAACTCGCCGGGGTGAGCAGCGCAGACGCCGAGACGCCCACCTCGGCCAAGCTCCCCTCGACGATGAGGTCCGGCCCGTGGGTCGGCGCGGTCAGCGCGGGGCGGGCGCAGCGGTCGGGGCCAAGGGGCACGGTCAGGCTCGACTGTGCGCCGTCGATCCACGCGCCGCCGGAGGTGACGAGGCTCAGGCTGAGGTCGTCCGCCAGGGGCGTGACAGCCTCGGGCACGCAGGCCTCGACGGTGATGAGGCTCTGTCCGTCGGCGACCAAGGCGCAGGGCAGGCCCTCGGGGCAGAAGCTGAGGGTGAGCACCTCGCCCTCTTCAGGCTGGGGCGGCAGCGTGCAGGCGAGGAGCTGCAACAGAACGAGGAACATCACGCCATCACCCGCAACAGGCCCGTGGCGACGCCCAAGAACGCGCCGTCTTCAGCCCGGGCCGTGGCGACGAGCAGGCCCTCGGCGTCATCGGTGAACGGCGGCGTGACGCTCACCGTGGCGTCGGCGGCGCCGTCGTCTTGGGCGAGCACCTCGGACTGCGAGAGCGGCGCGCGCTGGCCTTGGCCACGGTCGAGCTCCACGATGAGCGTCACGCGGGCGTTGGGCGTCGCGCCCGTCACACGCAAGGCGAGGATGACGGGGCGGCCCACCAGGGCGGCGTCGGGGATCATCAGGCGCAAGGCCACGGCGAACTCCTGCTTAGGGGCTCTGGAGGGTCTGGAACAGCGAGACGAGGGCGAGATCGACGGAGAGGCCCACCACGGGCGCGGCGTGTAGGCTCTGCGCCGCCGAGGCGGGGTTGGGGTCGTCCACGCGCACAAACACCGCCCCGGCGGTGAGCTGGGCGAAGTGGGTGAGGCGCAGGCCCCCGGTGATGAGCGGGCTCAGGCTGCCCAAGGCCGGGGTGGTGGTGTAGCCGGGCAGCGCGGGGGTTGAGCGCGCCACGGCGACTGTGAGCGAGACGCGCTGGCGAAACACGTCACCGGGGGAGCCCGCCAGCTCGTTCAGCGGCACGTCGCGGTCCACCGCGGTGGAATAAAACGACACCCCGCCCCAGCCGACCAAGGCGGGCGACTGATCGGGCCACCAGGCGAAGGACACCCCGGCGGCGGGCACGGCGAAGTTCACCGCGTCCCGGGTGGCGGCGGTGGCGGTCTGGGCGCCTAAGGTCACCGGCCCCGTGGCGACGACGATGCGCTGGCGCACAGACGTCGCGTTCAGGGCCTCGACGAGCGCGGCGGTGAGGGTGGCGGCCTCGGTCTGGTCGGTCTGAAGGGCGGAGAGCACGTCTTGGGTGATCGACGCGCGGTCGGCGGCGGAGAGCCGGGCGCCTTCGGCGTCGAGGATGCCCTGGAGCGCCTGGGCCTCCCCCTGGGCGCTCACGACGGCGGCGCAGGCGTCCGGGCCAGGCCCCCGGCGATAGCGGCTCTGGGCCTCGCGGGCGGCGGCCTCCAACGAGGAGGCGTCGGCGGCGCCGAACCCGGCGGCGGCGAGGCCCCCGGAGAGCGCCTTCGCGAAGTGGGTCCAGCCCGAGTCCAGGTCACAGGAGCGGGCATCCGGCAGGCGCAGGGTCAGCTCGGCGGCGGCCTGCTCGGCGAGGCGGGCCATGCCCTCTTCGCCCAACATCAGGCGCGGGGCGAGGCTCAGGCAGTAGGTCTGGCCCACCTGGAGCGCGGGCACGCGGCCGCTGAGCACGTCTCCGTCCGGGGCCATGCCGATCGTGTGCCGCTGGGGGCCGTCGGCGGGCGGCGTCGCGGCGCAAGGTTGGCCCTGGGCGGGCCACACGCTGAGCGCGGCGGTGGCCGAGACCCCGGGCGGCAGGTCCACGGTGAGCACAAACTCCTCGCCGCTGGGCAAGGGGCCGTCCGGCAGGGCCTCGGCGGTGGCCCCGGCGGGGATGGTGTCCAGGGGGCGATCGAGCACGAGGCGCACCGTCGTCGCCGCGGTCGCGTCGTTGAGCCCGAAGGAGAGCAGCAGGAGCGGGGTGAGCACGGGGGGTTGAGGCCTCCGTGCGCTACGATACCACCCGAGCCCCCGCCGCGCGGCGCCGTTTTATGGCGCCTTGGGCGGGAGGCCCGTCCCGGGGATCGTCGGGGCGCTGGTCGGTGGGCTCGTCCCCGTGGCCGCAGCCGCAGCCGCAGCCTCGGCGGCCTTCTTCTGCGCGGCCTCGATCTCATCCCGCAGGGGCGACCGTTTGACCTCCGGCGGCAGGTTCGGGTCGGTGCGGGCGGCGTCGCGGTACTGCACCAGGGTGGACTGCGCGTGGTAGACGTAGTCGATGCGCACCTTGGTCTCGTTCATCGTGTAGCGGGTGCCGCCGCGCACCTCGTCGCCCCGGGAGAAGGGGTAGATCTGCAGGTCATCAAACTGCATCATCAGCCCAAACCGCACGGTCTCCCGGGTGGCCTTCTCAAAGAACGGGGCCTGGGAGGGGTCAGCGCGTAAGGCCAAGGCGTAGGCGGCGGCGGTGCCTTCGCCGTAACAGAAGGCCTGCATCGCGGGCAGCTCGCCGGGGAGCTTGTAATAGCCGCCGACATAATCCGGCCAGGGGGAGTCTTCGCTGGTGTACTCATAGGTCTCGACCATCCAGCGGGCGACCTCTAGGCCAAACTTCGCCACCTCGGGGTCGCCGGTGACGCGGTGGTAAGCGTTCGCCGCCATCACCGACCAGGGGCCGAACTGCACCAGCTCCAGTCGATCGTTCGTGTCGTATGTCTCATGGGGCTTGGGCGCCTCGGGGCGGATCTTCGCCACACGCTCGTTCCACCACGGCTTGTAGTACTCAAAAAACTTGGGCAGGGGCGCGAGCCACTTCTTGTCGCCGGTGTAGTCGTAGAGCATCACCAAGGCCAAGGCCGCCTCGCCGGGGACGATGTCGTTGACCTCATCGGCGTAGGGGTGATCGTCCTCGACGTAGTACGGATCAAAGCGGCCCGAGGGCTCCTGCATAAACACGGTGAACTCGCCGAAACGGTTGAGCAGCTCGTCATACTCCTTCGTGCCCGTGGCCCGGGCGAGGTCGATCATGCCCATCATCGCGATGACGACGGTGCCGAGCTTGACGTTCTTGTCGTGCTCGATGTACGAGCGGTTCTCCTCGTCTTTGCGGAACGAGAGCGTGTAGCCCAAGGCCCGCCGGGCGCCCTCGATAAACTCGGGCCGAGGCTCGATCTGGTAGGCCTGCACCAGGTTCCAGGTCGTGAGCGCGTGGCGCACGATGTTGTACTCATCCGAATAACGGTTCTCGGCGGGCCACATCTTGTAGGTGACCTGGCCCGGCTGGTAGAACGGGATCGGCTGGTCGTTGGGGTGCAGGTTGCGCAGGTACCACTCGCCGGAGAGCAGGATGCTGCGCTCGATGGACTGAAGGTCGACCACCTCCATCGGCACCGGGGGCACACCCCGGTAGAGCGGGATGATGCCCCGGCCCGGCCAGTCGATGTAGTGTTGGGTGCGGATCTTCTCCAGGTCGTAGCCCGGGTCACGCCAGGGGCGCAGGCTGTCCATGTGGCCCTCCCGCGCCGCGGTGCGCAGGAGCTTGTCGGCGTCGCGGTAGGCCCGGGTGTAGCTCACCGAGCCGGGGATCATCGCCACCTCGCCCGTCTCACGGTTGAGGATGAGCCCGCCGTCGATGCCCATCTCCCAGAACTCGTTGAGGTCGTCCTCGCTCGTGGCGTAGATCTTCGCCCGGTCGGTGACGAGGTGCAGCTCCAGCATCATGTTGTCGATGGACGCGGCGAGCTTGGGCAGGCCGTACCACTCGGCGTAGCGGCGGTGCTCCCGCTCCAGGTCGTTCGCCAGCTCCACGACACACTCGCCGAGCTCCTCCCGCACACAGAGGCCGTAGGCCAGCTCGCGCCCGCCGGGCAGGCGCAGGGTGGCCATGAGGTGCCACTTGTTGCCCCGCGGCGCCTTGATGCTGGGGAAGCCCCGGGGCTTCTCGCCCTTGAGCATCGTGCGCAGGCTGGCGGTGATGAAGGTGGCGGCCTGGGGGGCGAGGCTCGCGACCTTGTCCGAGACGGCGTAGAGCAGGTACTCCGAGTCCGCCGAGACGAGCATGAACCGCGCGCGGTCGTCGTCGTGGTACAGCCGGGAGATCACCGCGCCGCCGCGATCGACGCTCGGCGCCACGTCCCGGCGCAGGAGCACATACTGCACGCCCTGATCCAAGAGGCGCTGGGCCAAGGCGGCCTCGTCGTTGGCCCACCACAAGGCGGCGGCGTCAGCGTTCTCCCACAGCGGCACGGCCTTGAGGGCCTCGGGGAGCCCCTTCACGCGCTCCGGCAGGTCCGTGGCGATCTTGCCGGTCTGCTTCTCCAGGTCGAGCATCATGCGCTCGCTCATCACCGCGCCGCCGGCCTGGCTGAGCGCGTTCTCATGGCGGGCCTGGGGCGTCGGGCCATAGGCGACGATGCGCGCCTGGGGCGCGTTGGCCGGAGCGGCGCAGGAGCCGAGGGCGAGGGCGAGCAGGACGAGCAGCGAGCGCATGGGGTCTCCACCGGTTGACCCTTGCACCTCACCCGCTGCGCGCGCCGGGGCAAGCGTCAAAGGCGGGAAGGTGGGTTATCCTCCTCCGTTATGCTCTTCCCCCTCGCTCCTGGTCCGGCCCTTGAGGCCGCGTGGCACCACGCGCTCATCGCGCTCTTCATCGCCCTCACCCTCGGCGCGGCGGGCCTCGGCCTCGACCGCAAGCAGCAGCCCCTGGCGGCCCGGGTGCTCGGCACCTTCGCCAGCTTGGCGGGCTTCGCGGCCCTGCTCATCGTCGTGGACCTCGCCCGAGGCGGCGCGAAGCCCCTGCACCGCGACGACACCGAGCTCAACAAGATCTGGCTCGCCGGGGGCGCCGCGCTCCTCGCCGCCGTGACCTACCTCTGGCACCGCCACCTCGAGCCCAAGGCCAACGCCCTCGCCAGCCGCGCCCGGGGGGCGATCACCCTGGGCCTGGGCCTAATCGCCACCCTGAGCTTCCTCAACTACTCGCGGCTGGACAGCACCTACGTCTGGGTGGAGCGCGTCGACACCTACGACCTCAGCCACTACTACCTGAACTCCAAGTACTACAAAGAGCTGGGCTACTTCGACCTCTACCCCGCCATCGTGCTCGCCGACCTGGAGGAGGGCCGCCACTACCGCCGCCAGCCGCCCACCTTCCAGACCCAGAACGAAGAAGACTACTACATGGTCGACACCCAGGCCTTCGCCCGGGACACCGAGTGGCACGACCGCATCCGCGCGAAGTTTGGCCCCGAGCGCTGGGAGGCGTTTAAGCACGACTTCATCTATCTGCAGCGCGACATGGTGGGGTTCACGAACGATCTCTGGATTCAGATGTTGTGGGACCACGGCTTCAACGGCTCCCCGGCCTGGGTGGTCTTCGCCGAGCCCCTGGCGAACGCCGTGCCCGTGGAGTCGGTGAAGCTCCTCGGCTACATCGACCTCGTCTGGCTGAGCCTCGCCGTCGCCGTGACCTGGTGGGCCTTTGGCGGCCCCACGGCCCTGTTTCTGGTCATCTTCTTGTTCACCACCTACAGCGCCCGCTGGCCCACCTACACCTGGGCCTTTGGCCGCGACGATTATGTCGCCGTGCTGATCATGTCCGTGGGCCTGCTCAAGCGGGGTCTGCCCGGCTGGGCGGGCGCCGCCGTGGGTGTGGGCGCGGCCTTCCGCCTGTTCCCGGCGGTGTGGCTCTACGGCCCGGCGATGAAGGGCCTGTGGGAGCTGATCTCTCTGCGCCAGCTCAACCGGGGCCTGCTCAAGATCGCGCTCGGCTTCGTGGCCTGCCTCGCCCTGCTCTACGGCGCCGTGGCGGTGAAGTACGGCCCCGGCCGGGCGATCTGGCACGTCGAGAAGCTGCTCACCCACACCACGGAGAAGAACCTCTCGTCGATGCGCCAAGGCTTCGCCATCGCCGTGGCCTACCAAGGTGAGACCGACGTCAAACGAATGGACGACGTGCGCCGAATGCGCGTCAAGAACCAGAAGGTGTGGCGAAACCCCTTGGCGTTCGCCCTGGTGCTGCTGTTGGGCTGGGGGCTGCGCCGGGCGAAAGACCACGAGGCCCTGTCCATGGGCTTCATCCCCTTCTTCTTGTTGACCACGGCGAGCTACTATTATTACATCGTGCGCAGCACCATGATCGTCACCCACGCCGGGGATCTCAGCCGCCTGCGCAACGCCGTGGGCCTCATCTTCCTGTTCGGGATTGAGGTGGCCCTCAACGCCCTGCAGCAGAACG
>JBEAVX010000674.1:0-16966 GCA_041160755.1 Pseudomonadota bacterium | reverse complement strand
GCGCGGCGGGCAGCGGCGGCCCCCATGCCGCCGCCTTGGCCTGGCTGGGCGACGAGGGCCTGGGCGAGCTGTGCCTGAGCCCCTCGCCCGAGCTGCCCACCCTCGCCGGGCGCATTGAGGCCGAGCTCTTCGGCGGCGCGTCTGCGGTGCAGGTCCCAGCCCTGGCGCGCCTTGAGGTGGACTGGGCGGAGTGAGGGGCCATCCGCCTCATTCTGAGGACGACGCCCGCCCCCGCTCATCCCGCACCCCCGGCGCCACACGGTCGAGGAGCTTGCCCACGAGCCACCACAACACCAGGGCCGAGGCCGCGCCGACGTAGCCGTCTACGGCGTAGTGCCAGCCGAGGTGCACCGAGCCGACCATGATGATCCCCAAGAACACCGTGAGGCCGATGCCCACGGCCCGGCTCGCGCGCCAGCCGGTCAAGGCGAACAGGGTCGAGGCCGCGACGTGGCCGCTGGGCATCGCCGAGATCCCGGAGATGACGTGGGCGTCCCCGGTGGTGTAGGTCGTCCACAGCTTGCCCTGCATCTCGACGGCCCAGAGGGTGTAGTGGTCGTCGTGGACTGTGTGCAGATAGCTCATCAGCGGGGCGTAGGGGTCTTCACCCGGGACGAGGGCGGCGTAATAACAGGGCCCGGCCGAGGACCAGGCCGTGGCCAACAAGGTGCAGGGCAAGGCCCAGATGAGCAGCATCACCGTGAGGAACTGTACGCGGGTGCGTCGGTCGGCGCTCCAGGACTGCCAGACGATCATCGTCATCATGACGATCATCCACAGGTTGTAGAGCACATTCATCACGAACGTGACCACGGGGAAGCCCAAGATCGGCTGCAGTATGCGCCAGGGGTCTACGCCCAGGTGCAGCGCGCGGTCCCAGGCGAAGAAGGTGGCGTCCCAGGAGAAGGGGTTGAGCTTGGGGATGAGCAGCTTCACCGCGCCGAAGGTCACCGAGAAGTGTGGCAGGCTCAGGTGAACCACCAAGAAGCCGACGACGTGGCGCACATTCAGGTAGCTGCCGCGCCACTGATCCCACACAAACTGCAGGAGTGAGCCCTCGGCGGGGGCCTGCTTCGCCAGCCAGGCCGTGCGACCCGCCGCGTAGAAGAGGCAGATCACCAGCGCCATGGCGTTGACCGCCTCGTGCTCGATCTTTAAGGTCGTGAAGCTCGGCGCCCCCATCCGCGCGAAGAGCAGCTCGCCGAAGAGGAGGTACAGCGCCACCACGGTGAGCGGCGGCAGGTTCTCCTGCAGGATGAGGCGCAGCGTGTCGCGGGTGGACGTGTTGGGGAGCATGGGTCGGGGAGCTTAGCGCAGAAGGAGGAGCTGGGCGTCGCCGCCGAAGGGTGAGCGGTCGGCGGCGCGGCAGGCCTCGACGCCAGGCGCGGGCGGAACCCCGGCCAGGGGCGCGCCCCACCACAAGGCCACGGCCCCCGGCGCGGCGGCGCGGCGCAGCAGGGGCAAGAGCGCCCGAACCTCATTCTCACCACGTCGGCCCAGGTCGACGCCGCCGAGGCTCCCCGGCGCCGCGCTCGTGAGGGTCTCGGCGAGCGGGGCAGGGGAGGGGCGCAGGCGGGCGCGCAGCGCGGCGGCCTCGTCGAAGGCCCGGCGGCTGAGGCTCGGGCGGGCGGCGTCGGGGTCGGCGTAGCGCCCGGTGAGCGTCCACTCGACGAAGGGGTTTGGCCCGGGCTGGGCGGCGAGCTGGAGCAGGCGATCGGGGAGCCCCGGCGCGCCGAGGCCGGCGAGGGGCAAGGCGCCCAGCACGAGGCGCAGGCGGGGGCCGTCGAGGGCTCGCGCTCGGGCCAAGCGGCCGTCTGGGGACGGATCGTCGGCCAATGCGGTCAGGTTCGCCTCGCCGCGCAGCCGCCGCAGCGCGCGCCGGGCGAGGGCGAGCCGGGTCTCGGCGACGCCGCCGTGGAGCAGCCCCGCACGAATCAGCGCCTCTTGTTGATCCCACACGGCCTGGGCCTCGGCGGGCAGGTGCTCCCGCAGGCGGTGGTACAGAAACACCCGGCGGCCCCCGGTGAGCAGGCCGAGCACCTGGAGACGCTCCTCCCAGGCCAACGGCCCCGTGGTGAGCTTGAGGTGCAGGAGCGCGGCGTCGGCGGGCGCCTCGACCGCCACCCACACGGCCTCGGCGCGGCCGCTCAGGGCCAGGGCGATGGCGCGGTCGCCGGAGGGGTCGGCCACCCACAGCGTCCCCGTCGCCGCGCCGAGGGCGCAGACGGTCACGGCCTCATCGAGCCAGCTCTGGGCGGACCTCGGCGGGCTCATGGTCGTGGGCTCATGGTCGTGGGCTCATGGCGACCGCGGCAGGGCCACCCAACGCGCGGGGCTGCCGCTCACGACGACGCCGAGGCCGCCCTCACCCCGGGCGAAGACGGCGTTCCCCGACTCGTTGACCGCGCCGAGGGCCGTCGGCGCCCAGCCGAGGGGGTCTTGCCGGTACGCGGAGACCGTGCGAGAGCCGGTGACGAGCAGCCAGCCGTCTCGCACCTCTAGACTGTCGACGGCGTAGTCCCCGGCGGGCAAGGCGACGGTGCGGGCGCCGTCGTAGTCGGGCCCAACGTAGAGCGCGACGTGGGCCTGGGCGCGCTCGCCGTAGTTGTAGTGCCAGCCGTCGCCGACGATGAGCTCGTCGTGGCCGTCGCCGTTGAGGTCCGCCGTGGTCATCGCCCGCACCCCGCGCAGGGACGGCAGGCGACGGTCGCCGCTGGGGCCGACGAGGACGAGGTCGCCGTCGCTGCGGGGCTCGTCGCCGTACAGGCGCCCCACGGCCACGCCGTCCCCCAGCGGGCGCATGGCGGTGGCCAAGGCGCCCTCTTGCACGACGGTGAGCCCGCCGCCCTCGACCCAGCCGCCGCTCACCTTCCGATCGTCACTGAACGTGTTCAGCCAAACACGCCCGCTCAGCACGGCGAGGCTCGTGGGCTGGTTGCGGGGGCCACGCTGCTCCCACAGCAGCTCGGCGGCCTCGGCGCGCACCCGCCACAGCCGCGCCGGGGCGTCGCGTTGTTCCCGAGAGGTGCCCGTGGCGATGAGCGCCTCCTCTCGCCCGTCGCCGTCGGTGTCGCCCCGGCTGACCGCGTGCACCGCGCCGCCGAGGTCGTGGGTCTTGCCCGACCACCGCAGCGTCCCGTCTTGAATCAGCAAAATCTCATCGACGCCGTCGCCGTCCAGGTCGGCGGCGGCGACGGAGTCGGCGGCGTCGAGGGCCTGGGGCACGGCGTCCTTGGGGGAAGACGACGGCGCGCAGGCGAGGAAGATGAGGCTCCACATTCGGGCGCCCTATCGTGTTGACCGCATCAAGGCTATGTTCAGGGTCCGACAAGGCTCACCATGAACGCCGCGCTCCCGATCTCCCTTCGCCGCGCCCCTGACCTGTGCTTCGGCGTCTACGCCGAGGGGCCCGAGGCGCTCTCGTTGTACCTCCACGAGATCGATGACGACGACGTGCTTCGCGGCGCGCTGGACCTCCCCGTGGCCGGGCAGCTCGCCGTGCTCACCCCGTCGCCTGCTCCGGCGGGCGCCCGGGCGCTCCCTGGAGGCGGCTGGCTCGGCGCTTGGCCTGGCGCCATCGACGGCGGCGACGCCGACGCGCTCATCGGCCTGCTCTTGGGGCATGGCCCCGGCGTCATCCGCCTTCGCCCGGCGGGCCTTCGCCCTCCGCTGGAGCTCCTGTGGGTCGGCGCCGACGTGCAGCCCGAGGACTTCATCGACACCTTGCCCGCCTCGCTGTTGTTGAGCCCCGAGGAGGCCCTGGCCTCGGCGGTCACGCCGCGCCTGGGCCTGGTGCTCTCCGGTGACGGCGAGGCCGTCGTCTTCGCCCGAGACCCCGCGCTCTTGGGCCTGTTCATCCGCGAGCCCCTCGCCCAGAACCTCCGCGCCGCCTTCGGCGCGGGCGCGCCGCTGCCCGAGCTTCCTTTGGCCGCCGTCGAGGCGCTCATGGCGCCGATGGACGAGGGCGCCATCCGGGAGCTGTCGTTGGAGGATCGCGCCCGGTATCGCGCCTTGCGGGTTGAGGAGCGTGAGGCCGACGGCGAGACGGTTCACCAGCGCGCGCTGTGGGTGGCCCCCCGCGACGGCGGCGCGTGGCGCGCGGGCTGGAGCTGGTGAGCGCCCCTGTGACGGAGCCGCTCATCCATCTGCTCACGGACCTGCCGTCCTTGCAGCGGGGCCTCGCGTCGATGCGGGGCCGCGTCGCCATCGACACCGAGTTCCACTCCGAGCACGTCTACTACCCCCGCCTGCACCTCGTGCAGCTTCGGGGCGAAGACGGCCCGGCGCTCCTCGTCGATCCCCACGCCATCTCCGATCTCCGATCCTTGGGCAAGCTCTTGGAGGGGCGCACGCTCCTCATTCACTCGGCCTCGCACGATCTCAGCATCTTGCGCCGCGCCGTGGGCCTCAACCCCAAGCCTGAAGATGTCATCGACCCGCAGATCCTCGCGGGCTTCGTGGGCATGGGCTTCCCGAGATCCTTGACCGATCTGAGCCGCGAGCTGCTCGGCGAGGACCTGCCGCCGTCGAGCTCGATGAGCGACTGGTCCAAGCGCCCGCTCACCGAGGAGCAGCGGCGCTACGCGGCGATGGACGTGCTGCACCTGCACGCCTTGACGGACGCCTTGGAGCGCCGCCTCGCCGGGCGCCCCCAGCTCCGCTGGGCCCGGGCCTGCGCCGCGGAGATCAACAGCGCCGCCCTGCATGGTGAAGATCCCGAGCTGCTCTGGCGGCGCATCCCCGGCGCGGCGGTGCTCGACGGCCGGGGGAGGGCGGCCCTGCGCTCCTTGGTCATCTGGCGAGAGGCCACGGCGATCCGCAACAACCAGCCGCGCTTTCAGATCGCCTCGGACGGCTCGCTCCTGGACGTCGCCCGGCGCGCCCCGACGACCTTGGCCGAGCTGAGCCAGAACCGCCGCCTGCCGCGTCGCCTCGCCAAAGACCAGGCCGATGAGGTCATGGCGGCCCTGAACGTCGCCGCGGCCTTGCCCGAGGAGGCCCTGCCGCCCCCGGTGATCACCCGTGGCGCCGCCGCTCGCGCCGACGCGCTCCTCGCGGCCTGGGCGCACATCGTCGAGGAGCGTGAGGGCGTCGCCGCCGAGCTGCTCCTGCCCCCTGATCTCCGCCGGGAGATCGCGGTTCGCTGGACGCGCCGCGAAGAGATCGCGATCACCGGCTGGCGATCCGAGGCGATCGGCGAAGAGCTGATCAACGTGCTCAACGGCAAGATCGGCCTATTCTTGAGGGCTTAGGAGGCTTCTTCGACGAGTTGTCGCGGGATCACGAGAATTTTGTCTCGATTTGTCTCGAAACTTGTTGCGATGTCCGATGCGGTTGTGTACTCTATGGATGTGGGCGGCTCCTGGCGCCCCCAAGGGAAGAGAGAGCGAATCACCCGCAGGGCTCTTCCCCACAGTCCCCAGGTCTCACAACTGCCTCTGAACGGAGTCCACCATGATCAAGTCCTTCATCAGCGATGAGTCCGGCGCCACCGCGATCGAGTACGGCCTGATCGCCGGCCTCGTGGCCGTCGCCATCATCGCCGCCCTCACCGCGCTCGGCACCTCGTTGGACGGCCTGTTCACGGGCGTCTCTGACACCGTCTCCGCCGCCGCTTCTTCCTGATCTCGGAAGATCTGGCGCGGGCGCGCACCTGATGACCTTAGGTCCGCTCGCGTTAGGATTGGTGCTCATCGTCTCAGCGGGTTGGGATCTGGCCAAGCGCCGGATCCCCAACCCGCTGATTCTTTTTGGGCTCTTGCTCGGCTTTGGCCTCGGCCTGATGACCGGCGGGCTGCAGGGCCTCGGCTTCGCCTTCTTGGGCGCCCTCGTCGCCTTCGCGTTGACCTTCCCCCAGTGGGCGGTGCGCTGGATGGGCGGCGGTGACGCCAAGCTGATGATGGTCGTCGGCACCTTCATGGGGCCCGTCGGCGTCGTCTCGGCCCTGGTGTACGCCACCTGTGTGCACGGCCTCGTCGCGCTGGGGATGCTCTTGCTCCGCGGGATCGGTCGGCGCATCGGTCGCGACCTCCTCCAAGATCCCCGCGCGCCGATGGCGGTCGCCATCACCGTCGGCGCCTCGTTGGCGTATCGGTTCCCGCTCATCGGCGGAGGATGACGCATCACGCGGGGCCTGTCGCGGCGCTCCTCGACCTTGAAGCTGGCTTTTCCGCGTCGCAGCGCCCTGAATCTACGCTCGTACAACTTTCGAGAAAAACTTCTGCGGGAGCGCGAAAAAGTCAGCGAGCACGAGCGGCTACCGCTCTGCGGTGACCTGACATATACTTGCGCTCCAAGAGTCCGGAGTGGCAAGCCATGCAGCAACGTCAGCAGACCGGAGGGCGAGGCAAGGCCTACCTCTTCCTCGGCTTCTCCTTGGTCACGGCCGTCCTGGCCGCCGTCCTCGTCGTGCAGCTCCTCAAGCGGTCCCAAGCGCAGCTCCAAGAGGCGATGAAGCCCAAGGAGACCGTGGACGTCGTCGTCGCCAAGCGCAACCTCTACATGGGCATCCCCATCACTGAAGAGGACGTCGCCGTGCGCGCGCTCTCGCCGGAGATGGTGCCCGCCGACGTCGTGTTCACGTCGATCGAGGCGGTGCTCCAGCGCACCCCCAAAGAGCGCGTGTTGGTGAACGAGATCGTGCGCAGCGAGCGCCTCGCGCGCCGCGAGGCGGGCATCGGCCTCAACGCGATCATCACCCCCGGCAAACGCGCCGTCTCCGTGGCCATCGCCGCCGAGGAGGCCGTCGCCGGCTTCATCCAGCCCCTCAACTATGTCGACGTCATCGTCGTCATTCGCCCCGACGACTCCAAGGAGTACGGCGCCAACGCCGTCGCCAAGACGCTCCTGCAGTCGATCAAGGTGCTCGCCGTGGGCTCCTCCTTGGGCGGGCCCGACGAGGCCGAGACCGCCGAGGCGGGCAAAGCCAAGAAGCGCGACACCTCGGGCGTGGTGAAGGGCAAACGCACCGTGACGCTGGAGGTCACCCCTGAAGAGGCCGAGTCCATCGCCTTGGCCTCGGTGAAGGGTGAGATCGTGCTCGCGCTGCGCGCCGACATCGACATCCTCCAGGTTCAGACCAACGGCATGACCGCCAACGCGCTCATCGGCTTTGATCCCCTCGCGGATGAGCCCGCCGCGCCGTCCACGACCATGGCGAGCACCAAGCCCAAGTCCACCAAGGCCGCGACGCCTGCGGTCGAGGACGGCCCCAAGGTGCAGGTCATCGAGGGCAACACGACGACGGACGTGACGATCAACGCGGACGGCACGACGAAGGAGACCCAGCAGAAGGGCGGGAAGAAGCGCTGAACCTGCCCCAGCCGAAGAAGGCGACCCCCTACACCCCCCAAAGCCGCCGCTGATTCCGCCCTCTCCAGCCAGGAGCCCGCCCCGATGTCTCTCCGTACTCTCGTGTTGGCCGCGATGCTCTCCTTCGCCGTGAGCAACACCGCGCTCGCCCAGGACAACTTCGCCACGAACAAGCAGTGGATGGACGTGGAGGTCGGGCAGTCGGCGATTCAGTCCGCGACGCGGCCGATCCTCCGCGTGTTGATCTCCCAGCCCGAGGTCGCCAGCATCAAGTCGCTCTCGGAGACGCAGTTTCAGATCCTCGGCCTCTCCGTCGGCACCACGGATCTCTGGATCTGGTACAAGGACGACCCCGAGCACCCCGAGGCCTACGAGCTCTCGGTGCACCGCGACCTCTCGGACATGGTGCGGCGCATCGGCGCCGTCGTCGGCGAGAGCGCGCCGCCCCAGGTCTACCCGATGGGGGAGCGCCTCGTCGTCGAGGGTGTGGTCTCCGACATCGAGACCTTAGAGCGTATCGCCGCCGTCGCCGCGATCTACGACCCCGAGTTCGTCAACCTCATGACCGTCGCCGGAGACAGCCAGGTCCAGCTTGAGGTGGTGTTCGCCGAGGTGAGCCGCACGGGCATTCGTGAGCTGGGCATCGACACCGTCTTTGGCTTCGGCGACACGACCGCGCCGATGGTCAACCTCGGCCTGCGCGGCACCAACTACCTGAGCTCCCCCGTCACCAACAGCGACTTTCTTGGCGCGACGGGGGTCGGCTGGCCTGTGGGCAACGGCATCGGCGGCTACAGCGCGATCTCCAGCAACACCTTCGGCCTGCTCGGCAGCGTCAGCGCGGCGTCGATCGGCCTCCAGATGGTGAACATGATGGAGGTGATGGAGCAGCACGGCCTCACCAAGGTGCTCGCCGAGCCCCGCATCACCGTGCTCTCCGGTCAGCAGGCCGAGTTCTTGAGCGGCGGCGAGGTCCCCATCCCCATCGCCCAGAACAACAACCGCATCACCTTGGAGTTCAAAGAGTACGGCATCAAGCTGGTCTTTGTGCCCACGGTGCTCGGCGGCGAGGTCATCGACATGCGGGTGTATGTCGAGTACTCCGAGATCGACCCCACCACGGGCACGAGCATCACCGGCATCGAGGTCCCGGGCTTCAGGGTGCGCAAGTCCGACACCCACCTGCGCGTCGACAACGGCATGACCTTCGCGATGGCGGGCCTGCTCTCTGAAGAGACGGTCTATACTCGGTCCCAGGTGCCACTGCTCGGCGACATCCCGGTCATCGGCGTCTTGTTCTCCCACACGACCCACACCCGCGAAGAGTCGGAGCTGATGATCTTCGTGACGCCGAAGCTCGTCCGTCCTTTGGCCCCCGACGAGGTGCCCGCGCCTCCCGGCGCCTTTGAGGACAACAACCCGAACGACTTTGAGCTCTACTGGCTCGGCCTCGACCACCGCGCCGGATCCCGCACTGGGCAGCCCTCTGGCGCCGTCGGCGCCGAGCGCTGAGCCTCCGCTCTCCCTGCCTTCCAGGACCCTCTCGACATGCGCAACATCGCCAGCCCACGTCGCTCTGCCAACGTCGCCATCATCGGTGTCGACAAGAAGGGGATGGGTCTCTTGCGCGAGTGCCTTCGCGCTGAGGCGGTGCTCCCGCCGTCGTCTCTGGCCTTTGACGAGGCCCATGAGACCGTGCGCCGCCAGCGTCCCAACGTCGTGATCATCAGCTTCAACGGGGATGTGGGTCAGGCTGTGCGGCTGGGCGCCGAGCTTCAGGCCGACAACCCCTCGATGACGCTCGTGGCCTACGCCGACGCCTCGGACAACGAGCGCATCAAGGCCGCGATGCGCGGCGGCTTCCGCGAGTTTGTCGTGCTGCCCGACGACTCCGAGCTGCTGCGCCGCGCCGTGCATGACGCGGCCTACGCCCCGGTGGCCGCCGATGAAGATCGTGGCACGGTCATCACCATCTGCGGCACCCGCGGCGGCTCAGGCTGCACGGGCCTCGCGGTGAACCTCGCCGCCGAGCTCTGCCCGGTGCACCGCGTCTGCGTCATCGACCTCGACTTCTCGATGGGCGACGTCGCCACGCTCCTCGACCTCCAGCCCAAGCGCCACATCGGCGACGTGCTGCGGGAGCTCGACCGCCTCGACGAGCGCGTGTTGGCGGGGTCCATGGCCGTGCACACCTCCAAGATGCACGTCTTGGCCCAGCCCCACGAGATCAGCGAGCGCCCGAGCGCCGTGAAGGGCGAAGACATCCTGCGCCTGCTCCAGACCTGCGCCGACAGCTACCAGTTCATCCTCATCGACGGCGGCTGCCATCTCGACGAGGCCACGCTGACCTCACTCTCGGTCTCGGACTTGGTGTTCCTCGTCTGCACCCCCGACGTGCCCTCGGTGAAGAACGCCTTCCGCCGCCTGCAGCTCTTCGAGCGCCTCGGTGTTGAGCAAGACAGCATTCGGCTGATCATCAACAAGTACGACAAGAAGACCGCGCACCTGAGCATCAAGGACATCGAAGAGAAGCTCAACCTCAAGGTCGCGGCCGTGGTTGATCTCGACGACAAGACCTTGAACCAGGCCGTCAACGAGGGCCGCCTCGTGCGGGACGTCAACAAGCGCAGCCCAGCCGTGGCGGCGTACTCCAACATGGTCACGCTCATCACCGAGCGTGAGCCGTTCGTGGAGCAGAAAGAGCAGAAGAAGTCGAGCGCCCTCTCCTGGCTGTTCAACTGAGTCAGACTGTTCGATCCTGAGGTCACAACGTGGGTTCTTCTCGCCTGATCGATCGTGTACGCGGCGCGCAGCAGCGCTACAAGGCCCCCTCTGGCATGGGCGGCTTCTCCGACAACGAGGAGATTGAGCGCATCAAGCGGCAGCTCCACGCGGAGCTGATCGACGCCTTAGACTTTGATCAGGTCGGCCAGACCCCGCGTGAGGAGCTCGCCGCCCGCCTGCGCGCCACCTTGACCGAGCAGGTCGAGCTGCGGTCTTTGCCGCTGAACCGCCTGGAGCGTGAGCGCCTCGTCGAGGAGATCCTCGACGACATCTTGGGCTTGGGCCCCCTGGAGCCCCTGCTCCGCGACCCGGAGATCTCCGAGATCCTCATCAACGGGCCGGAGAACGTCTACGTCGAGAAGAAGGGTCTGCTCCAGAAGATCCCCCTGCGGTTCAACGACAACCGCCACCTCATGCAGATCATCGACCGCATCGTCTCCGCCGTGGGCCGTCGTGTCGATGAGACCACCCCGATGGTGGACGCGCGCCTCACCGACGGCTCCCGCTTCAACGCCATCATCCCGCCCTTGGCCCTCGACGGCCCCTGCGTCTCGATCCGCCGCTTCGGCACCGTGCCGATCATGGCTGAAGACCTGGTCGCCTTGGGCTCGTGCCCGCGCCCGGTGATGGAGGTGCTGCGCGCGGCGATCCGCTCGAAGCTCAACGTCATCATCTCCGGCGGCACGGGCTCGGGCAAGACCACCCTGCTCAACGTGCTCTCGTCGTTCATCCCCGACGGCGAGCGCATCATCACGATCGAGGACTCCGCCGAGCTCCAGCTCCAGCAGTCCCACATCGTGCGCCTGGAGACCCGCCCCGCCAACTTGGAAGGCAAAGGCGAGATCAACCAGCGCGACCTGCTCAAGAACTGCCTTCGTATGCGCCCTGACCGCATCATCCTCGGCGAGATCCGCGGCGCTGAAGCCATGGACATGCTCCAGGCCATGAACACCGGCCACGACGGCTCGTTGGGAACCGTCCACAGCAACAGCACCCGTGACGCCATCGCCCGCTTCGAGACGATGATCGCCATGGGCCAGTCCAACCTGGCCGACAAGACCATCCGCGAGATGATCGCCCGCACGCTGCACATCATCCTGCAGCAAGACCGTCTGCCCGACGGCGCGCGCCGCATCACGGCCGTCACCGAGGTGACGGGCATGGAAGGCAACGTCGTCACCACGCAAGACATCTTCAAGTTTGAGCAGCGCACCATCGACGAGGAGGGCCGCGTGCGCGGCGCCTTCGTGGCGACGGGGGTTCGGCCAAAGTTCGCCGACAAGCTGCGCAAGAACGGCATCGACCTGCCCCCTGAGCTGTTCCGCTTCCGGATGGAGGTCTGACGGTTTATGCAGCGCTTCGCCATTATCTTCGTGACCGTCATCGTCTTCGTGGCCGTCATGATGGCCCTGCAGGGCTTCTATTGGTACCGCATCACCCAGCGGGAGAAGGAGTCCAAGGAGCTCGCGCGGCGCTTAGGCACGATCTCGGAGCAAGATCAGGACAACCTGTTCCGCATCGAGGTCAAGAAGCGTGGTGAAGAGGGCATCCCCGACCTCGGCGGCCGCGTCGTCGCGAGCATCGAGGAGCTCCTCATCCAGTCCGGCGGCGGCTGGACCTTCCAGCAGCTCGTCACCTACATGGTCGCCGCGGCCTTGGGCGGCATGGTCGTCTTGATCATCGTGACCAAGAGCGTCGCGGGGCTCGGCGGGCTGCTGTTCGGGTATGTGCCGCTCATGGTGCTCAAGTCCCGGGTGGCCGAGCGCAGCCAGCGCATCACGGAGCAGCTCCCCGATGCCTTGGACCTCATGGCGCGCTCGCTGCAGTCTGGTCACGGCATCTCCGACTCCATGCGTGTCTGCGCTGAAGAGATGAGCCCGCCGATCGCCACGGAGTTTGGCCGGGTCTACGAAGAGAACAACCTCGGCCGCGACTACCGCGACTCGATGCAGGGCCTCGTCACCCGCTGCAAAGGCAACTTCGACCTCAAGATCTTCGTCTCCTCGGTCATCCTCCAGCGGGAGACCGGCGGTAACTTGGTCGAGATCCTTGAGAACATCTCCGGCACCATCCGGCAGCGGTTTGTCTTCAAGGGCAAGGTGAGCGCCTTGACCGCGGAGGCCCGCTTCTCGTCCTATGTCCTCGGCGGCTTGCCCTTCCTCGTCGGCGGCCTCATCGGGGTCATGCGCCCTGAGTACCTCTCGCCCCTGATCGATGACCCGCTGGGCCGGTTTATGCTCGGCTTCATCGTCATCTGGTTCACCATGGGCGTGTTCGTGATGGGCGAGATCACCAAGGTGGAGATGTAGGATGCTTGGACTGCCCATCGAGGTCGTGGTCGCGGTGCTCGCGGCGGTCGCTGTGCTCGGGATGGGCGTAGGCGTCTTTGTCTTCGTCAACCCGTCTCGTTCGGCCAAAGATCGCCTGGAGGAGCTGACCGGCGGCGGCGCCTCTGAGCTGGCCGGCCCCTCGCCG
The DNA here is from genome assembly GCA_041160755.1 of Pseudomonadota bacterium. Lineage (GTDB taxonomy): Bacteria > Myxococcota_A > UBA796 > UBA796 > CAJQPC01 > JADKFE01. Next base: position 4,396 of record JBEAVX010000674.1, on the reverse strand, counting down.
ATCTCGGCGAACACGCCGAGCCAGATGAACGCCATCTCTCAGGCGCTCAACAAGGTCGCCGCGCCGACGGACGAAGAAGAGGCCGACGCCTTGCGCCGCACGCTCGTGCAGGCCGGGTATCGCCAGCGCAACAACGTGCAGATGTTCTCGGCGATCCGCGCGTCCTTGGCCGTGCTCTTGCCGACCATCTTCGCCCTTGTGCCGTCCGAGGCCTCGACGATCAACTCCGTGCTCGTGGCGTTGTTGTTGGCGGCGGCGGGCTACTACCTGCCGGGCATCTTGGTGACCAACGCGCTCACCAAGCGGCAAGAGGCGCTCCTCAAGTCTTTCCCGGACGTCATGGACATGCTCGTGGCGTCGGTGGAGGCGGGCCTTGGCCTCGACGCCGCCCTGCGCCGGGTGTCCGATGAGATGGGGGACTCCGCGCCGGAGCTCTCGGCGGAGCTCAAGCTCGTCAACAACGAGATCGCCGCCGGTGTGCCCCGCACCGAGGCCCTCGGCCGCCTCGGCTATCGCACGGGCTTGGAGGAGATCACCTCGCTGGTGAACGTGCTCGTCCAGGCCGAGCGCTTCGGTACGCCCATCGCCCGGTCGATGCGCCTGCACTCCGAGCTCGTGCGCACCAAACGTATGCAGCGCGCTGAAGAGAACGCCGCGAAGATCTCGCCCAAGCTCACCGTGGCGATGATCTTGTTCATGTTGCCCTGCCTCATCGTCATCCTCATCGGGCCGGCCATCGTGCGTGTCGTGCGCCAGCTCATGCCCGCGATGGCGGGTTAGCCGTGGCCTCGGCGGCGATGATCGGCGCCCTCGCGCTGTGTACGCTCCTCGGCGCCCGGGTAGACCGGGCGGCGGCGGTGCCCGAAGACCAGACCTGGCGTGGCGCTGATCGGGTCGATGTTCAGCTCGACCTCATCGAGGCGATGATTCAGCAGGGCGCGATCTCCTCCGCGCTCCAAGGCATCACGGCGCTTCGCGCCGAGGGCATGGAGAACGAGCGCCTGGACATGCTGCAAGCCAAGGCGCTCTTGGCCGCAGGGCAACCTTCAGACGCCTTGTCGATCCTGGAGGGGTCTCGGTCCAAGAGCGTGGAGCGTTATCGGCTCCTCGGGCTCACGCACCTGGACATGGACGCGCCTGAGCCCGCCGTTCAGGCGTTTCAGCGGGCGATCCGCGCGGCCAAACGCGACACGGAGAGCCGTGAGCTGGCGGCGCTGCACAACAACCTCGGCTTCGCCTTGTCGGCGATGGGCGACTACGACGCCGCGATGTTGGTGTACCGCGAGGCCCTGCGCCTCGACCCGGCCTCGGCCCGGGCCCGGAACAACCTCGGCTTCGCCTTGGCCGCCAAAGGGGAAGACGAGGAGGCCCTCGCCGCGTTTCGACTCGGCCAGCCCCAAGGCCTCACCGAGGCCGACCGCGAGGCGAACGCGCTGTACAACCTCGGCCTCGCCCAGCAAGGCCGGGGGGAGGTGCACGCCGCGGTCATGTCGTACTCAAAGGCCGTCCAGGCCCGTCCAGGGCACACCGACGCCCAGAACGCGCTCAACTCCTTGGTCGGCACGGCGCCCTCGCCGCTGTCGCCTGCGCTGCCTTCTTCCTTCTCCCCCGAACCTCCCCCGGAGGCCCCGTGAAGCTGACCCTGGCCGTCGTCGCCGTCGCCGCGCTCTGCGCGTGCAGCTCGCCCAAACACCTCACCTACGATCACGGGCGCTCGTACCACGAGGCCTTTGACACCCAGACCGACCTCACGCGGCCCTCGGTGAAGGACGCGGTCTACCCCTTGAGCGGCGCCGAGGCGCTCCTCATCCGGAAGGCCGTTGAGGAGAAGAGCACGGATGAGGAGTCGGGCGAGGCTGAGGCGACCGACACCCTCGAGTGATTCGTATGGCCCAGGCCCTGGCGTGATCCGCCGCGTCTCCGCGCGGGCGAGGCTCGCGGGCTTCGCCGCGCTGTTGTGTGTGGTCGCCGTGCTCGGCGTGGCGTTGCCGCTCAGCGTCGAGCTGAACAGCCAACAAGCGCAGAGCCAACGTCAGGCGGTGGTGGCGTTGGCGCAGACGGTGTCCCAGCTCCAGGTCGGCGACGCGCCGCCGGAGCTCAAGGTGGACGGGCTCATCGGCCTCGGCGTGCTCAGCAGTGAACGTCGAGAGCTGCTCACGCAGCGCGGCTTGACCGACGCCTTGGTCCAGACCTACGCCCGTCGCTGCCCGCCGCGCCTCGTGCCGGGTCGGGCGGTGGTCGTCTCCGCCTCGGGAGAGGCCGGCCCCGTGGCGGCCTGCGCGCCCTTGGCCGGGGGCAAGGCGCTGTTGGTGGTGGCCGAGCGTGAGGCCTCGTCCGCCCAGGCGCGGCGTCGGCGGCTGCTCGTGATGGTGATCGCGTTCGGCTGTATGGCCGCGGGTCTGTCCGCTGACGTGGTGCGCCGGGCGCTCTCCCCCTTGGAGGAGGTCACCGACGCCGCGCGGCGGCTCACCCAAGGCGAGCTGGAGGTGCGCCTCACCCCGCCGGGCGACGCCGAGTTTTTGCCCCTGGCCGACGCCATCAACCAGCTCGCCGCGACCTTGTCCACCCGACAGGACGAGATCAGCGCCCGGCTAGAGCTCACCCGACAGCTCGCGGCCATCGTCGCCCATGAGGTGCGAAACCCGCTTCAGAGCCTCACGATGCTCACCGACGTCATCGCCCATGAGCCGGAGCTGGCCGAGCGCCTCAAGCTCTTGGACATGAGCCTGAGGGAGGTGGCGCTCATCGAGGTCGTCGTGCAGCGCCTCGTGGGCTCGGGCGGGGAGCTGCGGCTCGTGCGTGGTCAGGCCTCGCTCTCGGAGCTCCTGGAGCGCTGCGTGGCGATGCTCGGGCCCCGGGCGCGGGAGGGCAAGGTGATCCTCAAGGCCGAGCTGCCGCCGGAGCGGCTCATGGCGAGCGTCGACGCGGCGCTCTTGCGGCGGGCGGTGGAGAACCTCTTGCTCAACGCGCTGCAGATCCTCGGCGACGCCGGGGGAGGGGAGGTCACCGTCCGCCTGAGCCGCGCCGAGGCCCCGGCCCGGGCGATCTTCGTCGTGGACGACAGCGGGCCCGGCGTGCCTCTGGCGGATCGTGCCCGCATCTTTCAGCTCGGCGTGACCAACCGCCGTGGCGGCACGGGCCTGGGGTTGGCGCTCACGAAGCAGGTGATCGACGCCCACGGTGGTACCCTGAGCGTCGAGGACTCACCGCTGCGCGGCGCGCGGTTCATCCTCTCGTTACCTCTGGAGGTTGATTGAACGACCAAACAACCGTGCTGGTCGTCGATGACAACCGCTCAGCGGCGGACGCCCTGGGCATCGTGTTGCGTCGCAACAACTACATCGCGGAGGTCGCCTACGACGGCGTGAGCGCGCTCGGCCGCCTGCGGGCGGGGGGCGTAGACGTCGTGCTCACGGACCTGCGCATGGAGCCGATGGACGGCATCGAGCTGCTGCGCCAGGCCCGGGCCTTGCCCACGCCGCCCGAGGTCATCGTCTTCACGGGCTTCGGCACCGTAGACGCCGCTGTTGAGGCCATGCGCCTCGGGGCCCGCGACTTCTTGACCAAACCCGTGAGCCCGTCCAAGGTGCTGGAGCACCTCGGTCGCCTGCGTGGGGACGCCGCGCCGACCCACGGCCTGCGCGTGGACGAGGGCAAGAGCGCCCGGGCCAAAGAGGTGGCGGCCCAGGTGGAGGCCGTGCGCAAGAGCCGCGCGCCGGTCTTGATCCTCGGTGAGCCGGGCAGCGGGCGCTCGGAGCTGGCCCGGGCCCTGCACCCCAACGCCGCCGATCGCCCGGTGCGCGCGCTCAACCACCCCTCCCGCGCCGCTGATGTGGACCTCCGCGCCCCCGGCGCGCTCTTGTTGCCCAACGTCGATCTCCTCACCCCCCAAGACCAGGTCGCCTTGGTGCAGGTGCTCAACGGCCTCGACCCGGCGTCGGGGCCTCGGGTGATCGCCTGGGCGCAGCCGGGCTTCATCGAGCACGCGCCCAAAGATCCCGCCGGGCACGAGCTGATCCTCCGCCTCGCCGTGCTCGTCGTGACCTTGCCGCCCCTTCGAGAGCGGGTGGAGGACATCCCCGCCTTGCTCGCGGCCTTGTTGGCCGGGCGCGCCCCGGCGGACCTGCAGCCCACCGACGCCCAGCTCCAGGCGCTCATGGCCCACCGTTGGCCGGGGAACCTGCGCGAGCTGGCGGCCTTGGCCGAGCGCGCCGTCGTCTTTGGCGCCTCAGCGCTGAGCCTCCCGCCGAGCGCGCCGTCCCAGCCTGCCGCCGAGCGTGTCGCCGCCGCGCCGGGCGTCACGCCCACCTTGGAGGAGGGCTTCTCGCTGCAAGAGCACCTGGAGTCCGTCGAGCGGGAGATCCTCGTGCGCGCCCAGGAGCAGACAAAAGACGAC
>JBEAVX010000650.1:0-4421 GCA_041160755.1 Pseudomonadota bacterium | reverse complement strand
GGGCCTGGGTTAAGCCGAAGGGGATGAACCCCACCGACCTCGACGACGCCCTGCGCGCCCAGACCTCGGCCTCGACGGGCCAGCTTCTGCTGCGGGCGGCGCGGCTCCTGGACGAGCGGGCCCTCGCCCGGCTGGCGACGATCCCCGGCGCGCCGCCGGTGCGGCCCGCGCACACCCGGCTGTTTCCGCACCTCAGCTTCCAAGGCGTGCGGGCCACCACCTTGGCCAAGCGCCTCGGCGTCACCAAGCAGGCCGTGGCGCCGCTCATCGCCGATCTGGTGGGCTGGGGCCTCGTCGAGCAGGCGCCGGACCCCGCCGATCGCCGGGCGATGCTGGTGCGGTTCACCCCGGACGGCCTCGCCGCGCTCACCCACGGCCTCGGGCTGCTGGGGGAGCTGGAGACCGAGATCACCGCTGAGGTGGGCCCCGAGCGCGCCGCCGTCTTTCGGGAGGTGCTGGACGTGTGGGTGAAGGTGCTCAGCCGCGCTTGACGCCGAGCCAGATGACGTGCCGGTGGCCGCCCTTCTTGCCCCGGGCGCGCACCTCGATGGGCTCGACGTCAAAGCCCGCGCGCTCGATCCGGCGGGTGAAGGCCCGGTCATCGGCGGCGGACCACACGGCCAAGATGCCCTTGGGCGTGAGCGCGGCGTGGGCGGCGGCGAGGCCTTGCCAGGTGTAGAGCCAGTCGTTTGTGGCCCGGGTGAGGCCGTGGGGGCCGTTGTCGACGTCCAAGAGGATGGCGTCCCAGGGCTCGGGCGGGCGGCGCACCATGTCGGCGACGTCGCCTTGGTAGACGACGGCGCGAGGGTCGGCGAGGGGGTGACCGGCGACGGGGCCGATGGGGCCACGGCTCCAGCGCACCACGGCGGGGACGAGCTCGGCGACGGTGACCTGGCCCTCGGGGCCCACGCCGCGCAGGGCCGCCGCCATGGTGAAGCCCATGCCCAGGCCGCCGACGAGGATGCGCGCGGCGGGGCGATCTCTCAGGCGGTCGCAGGCGAGATCGGCCAAGGCGTCCTCGCTGCCGTGAACCCGGCTCGACATCAGCTCCCGGCCCGAGACACGAATCACGAGCTCCGTGCCTCGGCGCAGAAGCTCCATCACCGTGTCGTCTCCCGGCACGGCCTCGCCGTCGAGCTTCTCCCAGGCCAACATCTTCACCTCCACGATGGGCCCGGGGAGTAGCACGACGGGGGCCGCCGCGCCGCGCCGGGTTACGCTTCCGCCGTGCGCTGGCCGTCCATTCAGTCCCCCGCGATCAAGAACCTCGGCGGCCCGTGGGCGCTCGTGGCGATCTTCGCCTTGCAGCTCCTCACCTTGTTGTTGTTCTTGATCGAGCCCGTGCTCGCCGCAGCCTTGGCCGCCGGCCTCGCCGCCGCCGGGGCCGTGCTCGTGAGCCCCTTGGCCGGGGTGGCGCTGCTGATCGCCGCCCGGCTGTTCACCACCGGCGCCATCGTCTTCACCCGCATCGGCAGCTTCGGCATCGGGCCCTATGAGCTGGTGCTCGTGTTGTGCGCCTTCGCCGTGGTCGTGCGGGCGTCGCTCGATCGCCTGCCGCTGAACATCCAGTTCCCTTGGCGCACCCCGTTTCTGGCGCTGTTCGCCTGGATCTGCCTCTCGCTCTCGTGGTCCGTGAGCCGCTCCGAAGGCGTCACCGACATCTTGCCCTTGGTGATGGTGATGGCGAACGTCGGGGCGATCCTCGCGTTTGTGCGCACCTGGCGCGACTTTCTGTGGATGGTGCGCGCCTGGCTCCTCACCTGCGTGGGCATCGGCCTGGTCACCATCCTCATCGATCAGCTCGGCATCACCGTCGGCGTGAGCTTCAAGGCCGCCGAGTCCGGCGGGCGCGAGACGGGCCTCGGGCAGCAGCCCAACTGGTTCGCGATGAACCTGTTCTTCGTCATCCCCGCCGCGTTCGGCCTCGCCTTGGTCGAGCGGCAGCTCTGGGCGCGGCTCGCGGCGGTGGTGGGCGGGCTGTTCGTGATGTTCTCGATGTTGGGCGCGGGCTCACGCGGCGGGGCCTACGCCACGGTGATCGGCGTGGCGCTCACGGCCTTGGGGCACCCCACCCTGCGGCGGTATCTGGTGGGGGTGGGCGGTGTGTCGGCGGTGGGCGTCATCGCGGCGGCGATCCTCGACATCGGCGGCATCGGCCGGGCCTTGGGGCGCATCGCCTTGGGCGTGAGCCTGGAGCAGAACTACCGCCCCTGGAACTGGACGGCCTGCGTGCAGATGTTCACCGACACCTACGGTCGGGGCATCGGCGTAGGCGGCTATGAGACGCTCCTGCCGAGCTACAACTACCTGCTCAGCCAGTCGCTCTACACCTACCCCCACGGCATCTTCTGGGAGGTCATCGCGCACTACGGCATCGTCGGCCTGGGCCTGGTGACCTGGCTGGTGTGGGTCGTGATCAAGATGTCGGCGGAGACGATCCGCCTCGCCCGGGGCACTGAAGCGGTGGTGTTCGCCTGGGCCTTCCCGGCGTCGATGTTGGGCTATGTGGCGTGGAGCTTCGTCGAGTTCACCTTGGCCGAGAAGCCCTTCTGGGAGTGGCTCGCCCTCTACACGGCGCTCGCCTTGGCCTTGAAGCGCGGCGAGCGGCCCCCGGCCTGGGGGGCCCAGCCTGCGGTCACGGGGGCGGCCCGACCGTCCACTCAATCGCCTCGACCGTGAGCATCATCTCGCCGTTGAGGCGGGACTCAAGCTTGATCGCTGGGCCGGGGTGCCGCTCAGAGAAGGTGATGATGTCGAAGGCGGCGTCGTTGTCGGGGTTGGTCACGATGAAGCCCGAGACCCGCAGCGTGCCCAGCGCCATGGGCTGTTTGGTGGGCTCGAGGGCCTCGATCTCACCCCCGGGCAAGGACTCGGCCTGCAACCCCTCCCAGGTCTTCGCCGAGACCACGGCGGGTCCGAGGGCGGCGCGGTCTTCGCCGACGAGGGTTTGGTGAACGACGAGCCCACCTTCGCCGGCCTGAACCACCTCCCACAAGGTGTACATGGTGGCGCCGTCGGGGGTGGTGATGCGGTAGAGCACGGTGGTGCCCTCCGGCAGCCCGGCGCGGAGCTCCGCGGCGTCAAAGGGCGCGGCGATCTCCGCGGGCTCGGCGGCGACCTCGGGGGGCTTGGGTTTGCAGGCGCCGAAGGTGAAAAGGAGCAGCAGGAGGGCGCGGGTCATCAGGACTCCGTGTGAAGAGCCACATCCTACGCCAGAACGGCGTCTTGCGGCGTTTGATCGTCCCGGCGAGCCCCAGCGCTCCCCCGCTATTCATTGATCACATCCTCCGTGATAGATCATCCCGCCAAGCGTCGCCGCAGCCAACCGAGGCCGGGATGCGCGCCCTGAACCTCTGCCACCCCCGGACGATCGCCGCGACTCGTCTGTGGCGCGCAAAGACGCCAAGGCGCAAAGTCACAGAGCCGCAAAGCCCCGGCCTTGGCGCCCTTACGCGACGTGGAGCCCCATCACCAAGGCCCCACCCCCGCTCGGCGCCTCCCTCTCCACCTTTGCGTCTTGGCGTCTTTGCGCGCCCTTCACCACGCCAAGCGACGCCACTGAGGGCCATGCGTGGGATCCGCGCCGTCGCCTTGGCCTCCCCTCAACCTACGTCGTGAGCCTCTCGCGACCCCGCGCGAAGACGATCCTCCCGGGCTCCGCGTCGTGCGTGAGTGGCCTGTTCTGTCCGTCGTGACTTGTCGAGAATGGCTGCCTATCCTCGAGATTCAGAGGATGTGTAGGAGAGATAGCCAGCGCGTGGGGTGGTCCCGCGAGAGACACCCCGAGCCTCCCCAACGATCGCTCCACCCTCACCCCTCCCGCAGCAGCTCCTCCTGGATCGCCTCAGCGTCCGCCAAGGCCAAGGGCGGTAGGCGCACGCTGCTCCCGGCGACGTTGATCGTGAGGTGCGCGAGGCCGTGTAGGCGGTCGAGGGGGCCTTGGGTGAGGTGCGTGGACTGGAGCTTCTTGCGGGCGAGGAGCGCGGTTGTCCGGCGGAGGGCGCCGCCGCGCAGCAGCACGACGTCAGGGGTGACGAGCCAGCCCAACGAGCGATGGTGGATCACGGCGCGGATGAGGAGGAGGGCCAGCACGCCCAAGGTCACCCCGGCGACGCCGACGCTGGCGACGCCGCCCCCGGCGGCGATCCCGACGGCGAAGCCGATAGGCGCGGCGAAGAGCACGCTCGCCATGACGGCGCGGCGTAAGGCGCGGGGGTGGGCCGGGTGGAAGCTCGTGTTCCAGGGGTCGAGGGTGAGGGCCGGGACGGCCTCGGTGAACAGCTCGCCCAGGCGATCCTGCTCGACCATCGGCACGAGCAGCTCCGCGGCGGCAGGCAGGCCGTTCTCGCCCGCGGTGAAGCCGGCCGTCTCGACGCTCACCGTGCCGAACCCCATCAGGCGGCGCATGAGCGGCTCGACGG
>JBEAVX010000587.1:0-7135 GCA_041160755.1 Pseudomonadota bacterium | reverse complement strand
GAGCACCACCGCTGGGCGCCCCGTCTGACCGGTCACCTTAGCCCGCTCCCCATCGCCGCTCACCCCTCACGCCTCCAGCCGCCCACCCTCGGCCCGGCGGCGTTATGCTGACCACCACCGCCGCTCGTCCCGCCTCCGCCTCCTCCCTGGCCCGTCATGCCGCCGCTGCGCTTCATCCACACCTCGGACCTCCAGCTCGGGATGCCTTTCCATTGGGTGGAGGGCGACCAGGCCGCGAAGATGCGTGAGGCGCGGCTGGAGTCGCTCACGCGCATCGGCGACGCCGCGCGGGAACATGACGCCTCGGTGGTGATGGTCGCGGGCGACTTCTTCGACGCCAACACCGTCGAGCAGCGGCTCATCGTGCAGACCTGCGACCGCCTGCGCGACCTCGGGCGGCCGGTCTACATCTTGCCCGGCAACCACGACCACGGCGGCGCCGACAGCGTCTACCGCACCGACCGCTTCACGTCGCGGCGGCCGGACAACGTCTCGGTGCTGCTCTCCCAGGCCCCCGTCGCGATTCAAGACGGCGCCGCGGTCATCCTCCCCGCGCCGCTCCTGCGCCGACACTCCGCCGACGACCCCTCGCGGCATTGGTCCGCCGAGGCCGGGCGAGACCTCGCGCCCGACGCCGTGCGGGTGGGCCTGGCCCATGGTGGGGTGCAGAGCTTCTCGTCAGAGTCCGCCCAGAACGTCGTCGACGTCTCCCGGGCCAAAGACGCCAACCTCGACTATGTGGCGCTCGGCGATTGGCACGGCCTCAAGCAGGTCGATGAGCGGAGCTGGTACGCCGGGGCCCCGGAGCCCACGTCGTTTAAGGACAACTCCCCCGGCCACGTCCTGCTCGTCGAGCTGCCCGGCCCCGGCGAGCCCGCCCAGGTGGCGCCCCTCGCCGTCGCCCGCACCCGCTGGATCCGACACGAGGCCAGCCTGTCGAGCCGCGAGCAGGTGATGATGTTGGCCCGCTTCTTTGAGGGCCTCGTGAACCCCGGCGACACCCTGGTGCGCCTGGAGCTGCGCGGCGCGCTGTCGCTGGATGACTTCGGGCTCTTGGACCGTGTGCTGGACGACGCCCGGGCGCGGCTTCTGCACCTCCGGGTGCGCGGGGAGGGGGTCTTGCCCGCGCCCACCCGCGAGGAGCTCCTCGGCCTCGCCAGCGACGGGTATGTGCGCGCCGCCGTCGAGCGTCTGCAGGTCCGCGTCGAGGCCACCGACGCCGCCGCCGCCCGGGCGCTGCAGCTCCTCTACCGCCTGCGCCAGGGGGCGGCGTGAGGATCCTCTCCGTCGAGGTCGAACAATACAGAGGCATCGCCGGGCCGCTCAGCCTCGCGCTGAAGCCGGGGCTCAACGTCATCTACGGGCCCAACGAGATCGGCAAGTCCACCCTGCTCGCCGCGATCTGGGACGGCCTCACGCTCACCGCCCGAGGCGAGACCGAGCGCCACCGGTCCATCCAGCCCCACGGCGACGGTCGCCCTCGGGTGAAGGTCGTGTTTGTGCGGGGTGGCGTCACCTACGCCGTCGAGAAGACCTTCGCGGGCAAGTCGGCGTCCAAGAGCGCCCTGCGGATCACATCCCCCACAGACGGCGTGGTTGAGCTGGTCGGGACTGAGGCCGAAGAGCGCCTGCGGGGCGTGCTCGGCGTCGGCGAGACGGCGCGCAGCGGCGAGCTCAAGCCTGAAGACCAAGGCGTGTGGCCGCTGGTGCGGGTGCTGCAAGGCGAGAGCGGGCGCTCGCCGAACGAAGACGTGAAGACCGAGTCCGCCCGGGCGAGCTTGGGGGAGCGCCTCGCCACGCTCTCCGGCGCCGTGCTCGGCGGTGAGGGCGCTGAAGAGCTGATTCAGAAGGTGCGCACCGAGTACCTGCGCCACTACACCGAGACCGGCCAGCCCGCCAAACGTGGGGACACCCCGGTGTGGAGGGCGTCTCAGTCTTGGGACAAGGCCAAGGCCGAGCGGGACCGCCTGCGGGATCAGCTCAAAGATCACGACGCCGCCGTCGACCGCCACGCGCGGCTCGAACAAGACCTCGACCGCCTGCGCCGTGAGCAGCCGCGTCTGGATGAGCGCCACCGCGCCGCCCAGGCCGAGGTGCAGCGCATCCAGCGGCTCCGGGACGGGCTGGGGGAGCTCGACGCCCGCCGGGGCCAGGTCGAGGCCGAGGCCCAGCTCCTCACGAACACCAAACGCCAACGAGACGCCTTGCTCGCGGAGTCCGCCGAGGCTGAAGCCGCCGCCCCGGCGCTGGGTGAGCGCGCCGCCCAGGCCCAAGAGGCCGTGCGCCTCGCTGAAGACCGGCTGCCGCCGCGCCGCGCCGAGGTCGAGGCCCGCCGCCTGGCCCTGGACCGCGCCGCGCGACTGTGTCGCCGCATCCGCGCCCACCGCGAGACCCTCGACGCCGCCGAGGCCCAGCGGGTCGACCAAGATCGCCTGCGCCGCGCCTTGGCCGCCAAAGAGAAGGTCGTCGGCTGGGAGGCCGAGCAGCGCGCCCTGCGCCCCGACGACGCCGGGTTAGGCCGCCTAGAGCAGCTCCAGCGGGAGCACCTCACCCACACGAGCCGCCTGGAGGGCGCCGCCGCCACCTTGGTGCTCACGGCGCTGCGTCCGATCACCCTGCACGATGAGCGCGGCGCGCGGGCCTTGGCCGCCGGGGAGTCGGCGACGGTTCACGCCGTCGCGCCGCAGACCTTGACTGTAGAGGATTGGGTGGCCTTGGAGCTGCGCCCTGGCGGCGCGGACCTGCACAAGCTGCGCGAGGCCGCCCACGACGCCGAGCACAACCTCCGCGCCGCGCTCCAGGCCGAGGGGCACAAGAGCTTAGAGGACGCCCGAGACGCCGCCCAGCGCCGCCGGGAGATCGAGGCCCGGCTGAGCGAGGCCCGGGCCCAGCTCCGGGAGATCGCGCCCAAGGGCCTGCCCGCCTTGGAGGAGGCCCTCGCCGAGCGCGACGCCGCCGCCCGCCGCGCCCAGCAGGCCCGAGACGCCTGCTCCGAGCCCGGCGACCCGCCCTTGCCCGAGCGGGGAGAGCTCGGCGCCCGCCTCAGCGAGGCTGAGCAGCACGAACAAGCCGCCCGGGTGGCCTCCGACGAGGTCCGCGACGCCTTGGTCCGCGAGGAGGCGAACCTCAAGGGCCTGCTCGCCGCCGCCGCACAGTCGGTCCAGGCCAGCGCTGAGGCCAACGCCCGGGTGGACCGCCTGCGCGCCCAGCTCACCGCGCATCGCGCCGAGCACGGTGTAGACGGCGGGCTCACCGCCAAGCTAGAGCGCGCGCTCTCCGCCCGCCAGCACGCCGTGGCCGAGCACACAAAGCTCGTGAAGACCCTCACCGAGCTGCACCCCGAGCAGGCCGAGCGCGACGCGGCGAGCGCGGCGCGGTCCTTGGACCTCAACCGGACGAGCGTCAAAGACGCCGAACAACAGAAGGCGGAGATCGCCGGCACCTTGAGCGCGGCGGGGGCCATCGGCCTGCACGACCGCCTCGCCGAACAACAGGCGAAGGTAGACGCCGCCGAGGCCGAGCTGGCCGAGGCCCGCCAAGACGCTGAAGCCGCGAAGCTTTTGTACGAGACCCTGCGCGAGTGCCGCGACGCCGCCCAAGAGCGCCTGCTCGCGCCGCTGCAGGCCGAGGTCGCCGGGCTCCTGCGCCTCGTCTTCCCCGACGCCACGGCGAAGTTTGACGAGCGTTACGCCCTCAAACAGATCTCCCGGGACCAAGGCGCGGACGCCTTCGACGAGCTCTCTTTTGGCGCCCGGGAGCAGCTCGGCCTGGTGATGCGCCTGGCCTTCGCCCGGCTCTTGGGCGGCGACGACGGCCTGCCTGTGCTCTTGGATGACGCCTTGGTGGCCACGGACGAGGCGCGCCTAGAGCGCACGCGGCGGGTGCTCGACGCCGCGGCGGCTTCAGGGCTGCAGCTCTTGTTGGTGACCTGCCACTGGCCGAGGCTGCGGGAGGCCGGGTTGGCGCCGAGCGCGCTCATTGACCTGGAGGCGGAGCGTCGGCGGCAGGAGCGGCGGGCGTCCTAGCGGCGAGGCGCGCCTCCGCCTGCGTCCGGAGGGCCTCGGCCTTGGGGTCGTCCAGCGGCGCGGCGAGGTCGACCAGCGCCATCAAGACCGCCTTGTGCGTCTCGCGCGCGGCGAGGCGCTGGAGATCGTCAAGGAAGCGCCCCGGGCCAAGACGCGCCAGGCAGAGCACGGCTTGGTGGCGCACCTTCGGGGCGACGTCGTCCAGAATCACCCCGCACCAGGGGGCGTTTGAGGGGTCCGCGAGCGCCCTCGCGGCGACGGCCGCGGTGTGGCGCGCCTCGGCGGAGCCCGACTGAAAGGCGCCTACGACCAGCTCTGGCCGCGAGACGGCGAGGGCCTCTTTGTCGGCGCCGTCAAACGCCTCCACCGCGACGCCCCACACGGTTGGGTCGGAGGTCTCCAGGATCCGCGCCCGCAGCACGTCCTCGGCGGCGGCCTCCGAGCTCCTTCCCAAGAGCCAGGTCGCCTCGCGCCGCGCCCACGGCGTCAGGCCCCAACGAGAGATTCGGGCCAAGGTGGAGACCGACTTGATCTCCACACAGAGCTCGGCCAGGGCGAGGTTCCCGCAGGTGAGCGCCGAGAACACGCGCAGGTGGTCTACGGCGCCCAGGATCCCCAGCGGGGCGAGGACGAGGAGGGCTCGCGCCCTACTCCGCCTCATACGTCACGAACATCGTCGTGAGGCACATCTCGTCGCCGGTGCCTTCGCCCCAGCGGGTGTCCTCGGTGCGATCCGAGGCGTCATAGGTGCAGCTCAGGCGCACCTTGTCGTTCATCTCCATGGCGACGGGCTCGGTGAACTCGTAGCCGAACTGCCAGTTGAAGTCCCAGCGGGGCACGTCGATGAGGCAGGTCTCGGAGCCGTCCTCGTGCACCAAGGTGGCGTTCAGCGACTCACCGAGGGTGTGCATGTGGGGGCCGATGTCGTGCAGGCGCAGGCGGCCGGGCAGGTCGCCGACGTACCGTTTGACGGCGCTCTCGCTCTCCTCTGTGTGGGATTCGGCGCCAGCGGGGATGTCGAGGCGCGGGGTCACCCAGAAGAAGGAGTACAGCTCGTCTTGCACCTCGGGCTCGACCCGCAGGAGCACCTCGGTGGCGTCGGCGGCCTCAGCGGAGCCGCTGTTGTTGTAGTGCATCTGGATGACGATGGGGCGCCCGGCGGGGAGCGCAATGCCCGTGCCCTCGGGGTACTCCGCCGACCACGAGCCCGGCGCCCAGGCCGCGAGCATGGAGCTGTTCACCCGGGCGTCGCCGTAGCAGGTGTAGCCGTCGCCCTCGTCCGCGGCGTCATAGGCCAGGGCTTGCTCCACGGCGGCGTCGTTCGAGGGCAAATACAGGATCATGTGGTGAACGATCTCGGGGTCGCTCGGGATGATCTGGTAGCCGGTGACGAAGCCGTCGGTCTCGACCTGGGGATCCACCACGAAGCAGCGGTAGTCGTCGTCGCTGCCCTCAAAGTCGGGGGCGTAGGGCTGGGCGATGGCGACGGAGTGGGTGGGGTTGGCGAGCACGTCCTCGACGGGCTCAAAGGCCGGGAGCGCGCTCGTCGGGTCCCCTTCAGGTTTGCCAGCCTCGACCCAGGCGCGGATCGTGTCGATCTCCTCTTGCGCGAGCCAGCGGGAGCCCTCGTACGAGTTGCAGTCGTCCGACGCGAGCCAAGGGGGCATCCGCCGGGTCTCGACGCTGTCGACGATCTGCGCGCCGAGGATCGACACCTCGTCATAGGAGTTGAGCGTAAACGGCGCGATCTGCCCGGCGCTGTGGCAGCCCTCGCAGCGGGCCCGGAGGATCGGGGCCACGTCGGCGTGGTAGGTGGGGCCGTGCTGATCGACGGTGAACGAGGGGTCGGGGTCGCCGCAGGCGATCAAGCTGAGGAGGAGGATCACGAGGGGGACTCCGGGGAGGCGTGGGTGGTGCGAATCGTACCCCAGGCGCGGCTGGGTGTGCGCGTCGTTTGGGGGGCGCTGTGGTGTAGGATGGCCCACGAGCGGAGCGAAGATGCGCGGCGTGAGCGTCCTGCCGGTTCAGACCTTCCCCGACGCCCGCGGTGTGTTGGAGAAGCTCTGCCCCGAGCCTGTCTTGGGAGAGGTCTACCTGGTGCGGGTCGCCCCCGGCGCCTCCCGGGGCCATCACCTGCACCGGCGCATGGGCGAGTGGTTCACGGCGATCAGCGGCCGCGGCGTCTTGGGCCTCTTGGCGCCGGAGACCGGGGAGCGGCGGTACCTGCCCCTTCACGGCGCGCGGGTCTATGTGCCGCCGGGCGTGGCCCACGCCTTGTTCGCCGAGGAGGGCGAGGCGTGGGTGGTGCTGGCCTGCGCGGAGGCCGGGCACGATCCGGCGGACGTGGAGCGGGTCGAGGTGCCCGGGCCGGGCGGTGAGCCGTGGTGACGGGGCGGGGCGACGGGGGCTGACTCCGCGCCAAGCCCACGCTCCGCGGCCCCGCGCCGCCCGCCCTCGCGCCTCGGGCGGGTGACCGCGGACGGGCGAGGCGGTCTGGGGGAACGAAGGGGCCTCTCCGTGGGCGGAGTCGGGGGTTTATGCCTTCAGACCTGCCTCTCCGCCCGCGTCGGCGCGCGCAGGGCCGACCGCTCAGGCGCCGCGCTCGAAGGTGCGTAGGGTGGCGCGCAGCTCGTCCTCGTCCCAGTTGACGAGGAGGTCGCGGATCAAGAGGCGGTAGGCCTCCAAGAGCTCGCGCTCGGCCTCCTCTAGCTCGGCCACCAGGGCGGTGTGGGCGCCACGAACCTGCTCCAGGCTGAGGTGGTCGGCCTTCATCGTCTGGTGCTCGGCGCGCATCTCCTCCAGTCGGTCTTCAGGCAGCTTCAGCGTCGTTCGGGCGTCGAGGCGCTCAGGGGCTCTGGATGAGTCTGGACGCGGCCAAAGGGGAGGAGGGTGCGGGTCATCAGGGACTCCTAGACGGAAAGGTTGAACGAGCGGCATGACGAGCACGGCCAGCAGGCGACCCAAGGCGCCGCCGGGGGTGCAAGCGGTTTTGGGCGGCTTGTCTCCGCGGGCGCCCTGTCGTAAACTCCGCTCCTCCCCTGGGCCGTGACGCGCCCACCTGGTGCCCGCTCATGCTTCACCTGCTCACCGCCGTCCTGTCGCGCGCGCCT
>JBEAVX010000527.1:0-6699 GCA_041160755.1 Pseudomonadota bacterium | reverse complement strand
CCCAGGCCACCCGCGGCATGAGCCCCTTCGTCATGCGCGGCGCGGCCTTGCCCGCGAGCCGACGTGGGGAGGTGGTGGCGATGTTGTCCCCTCCGATGCCCGCCGCGCCCTGATCCTGGCGTCTGTCGCCAAGCTGCGCCGGCCGAGGACGGTGGCCGCCGAGGGCGCTTCGACGCCCCTCACTCAGCACAGTCACCCAGCCCGATCTCCCGACCGGCCCCGCCCAAAGCGCCCGGCCACGGCGGGTTGCAAAGACGATCGACCTGCGCCACACTGCGCCCATGTCCACCCGCTCGACCCTCACCGCCCTGCTCCTCCTCACCACCTTGGCCCTGACGCCATCCGAGGCTCACTTGTCCCAGGTCTTTCATCATGAGGTCGGTCTGGAGGAGCTAGGGCTCTACGGCGGCTCGGTGCTCGTGGTGCGCCTGGACACGCCGCCCACCCGGGTCGTGAGCGTGCCCTACGCGCTGACGACCCAAGACGGCAAGAAGGTTGAGTCCACCTACTCCTTGGCCGTGGCGCGCGTGATCGTGGAGGAGCTGATCCTGGCCGAGGACGGGGCGCCGCAGGTGGGCGCGGCCTTGGAGCTCTATGAGCCCGAGAGCTTGTCGATGTTCGCGCTCACCTTGGAGTATGAGGCCTCGGGCATGTTGGAGTCGCCGATCTTCAGCCGCTTCAAGGGCGAGAACCTCTTCGCCACCCACCCCGCCGACGCCCGGTTCATCGTGTTTGTGCGCCCGCCGAGCCCGCTGGGCCCCCAGGCGGGGCCCTTTGAGGCGGCCTGGGCGTCGATGGCGAAGGCCACGAGCGGCCTGAGCGCCTTCGCCGTCGGCGGGGCGGTCTTGCCGATGAGCCGACGGGCGGAGGTCGAGGCGCTCTTGAACCCCCCAGGCTCCCGGCCGATCGCGCCGAGCCAGGTGACCCCCGCCGCGACGCCAGAGCAGGCCCCGCGCCCCGACCGGCCCAGGCCACCTCGCCGCTGAGCCGAGGGCCTACTTCCGGGTGCCGTTGACGATCCAGGTGTGCGGGCTGCCTTTGGAGCAGTCCTCGGTGCCAAAACCGCAGGCGCCCGAGGAGCCCGAGTAGGCCGCCGAGAAGCTGGCGGTGAAGGTGGTGTCCGAGGTGAACACGCCGGTGACGGTGTAGACCTCCGTGCAGCCGCCCTTGTAGGTGACCGTGGCCGAGAAGTTCCCGTCGGCGTCGACGCTGCCGGTCATGGTGCCTGGCGGCGTGGTGTAGGGGTACGTGAACGCGCTGATCGAGGTGCCCGCCGAGGAGATCTCCAAGACACCGAACGAGAAGTTGATGAGCCCGTAGGCGCAGTACTTCGAGACCGCCTTGTCTAACGTGTACTGACCGGACCAATCAATCGCGCAGTCCTCGTTGGCCTGGCCGTCGCAGTTGTCGTCCTCGGCGGTGTCGCAGTCCTCAGCGATCAAGGGCGAGATCGTGGGGTCGCCGTCGTTGCAGTCGTCACAGGAGCCCGAGCCGTCGCCGTCACGATCCTCAAAGTCGAAGGTGCTGGGGTTGCAGTCATCGTCGAGGCTGTTGCAGAAGACCTCGGAGGCGTCGGGGCTGATGTAGGGCCGGGTGTCGTCGCAGTCGAGGCAGGAGTCGAAGCCGTCCCCGTCGGCGTCGTAGCCGTCCGCCGTCGCCTCATCACAGTCGTCGTTGATGAAGTTGCACTGGGTCTCGGCGACCTGGGGGTTCACCAGCGGGTCGGTGTCGTCGCAGTCGTCACAGGCGGCGAAGCCGTCTCCGTCGTTGTCCGAGGAGTCGGCGGTGGCCGGGTCGCAGTCGTCGTCGAGCTCGTTGCAGGCGACCTCGGTGGCCGTGGGGTTCACCGCGGCGATGGTGTCTTCGCAGTCGAGCTTGTCCGCGGGGTAGGCGTTGATGCAGTCGGCGTTGCTGCCGTCATAGAAGCCGTCACCGTCACGATCGAAGGCCTGATCGACCCAGTCCTCGCTGGGCTGCTGGATGCCGTCACAGCGCGCGCTCTGGGTGAGCCCGATGTCTTGGCGGCAGCCGAAGAGCGCCAAGGCCGGGAGCAGCGGAAGCAGCGCACGAAGGGAGAGGGGGGCGACGGGTGCGGACATGGGCAGGCTCCTGGGCTCGCGCGGGGGTCGATCGCAGAGTATAGGGCCAAAACCCCCATGATGTGAAGCGCGTCGTTCGCGTGGTCGCAGATTCACCGAGGAGCCCCCGTGACCGAAGCGCTGACGCGGCTCACTCAGCTCACCCGGATCTATGGGGATCATCCTCCCCTCGGCGACGGCGCCGCGCTCATCGCGTGGGACGAGACCGGCGTGGACAGCCGGGAGCAGGTTCGCACCACCCTTGAGCGCTGGGCGAAGGGCCTGCAGGGCCGCGCTGATGAGCCCCTCACCGTGCGCCTCGCGCGGCTCAACCTGCGGCTGTTTCAAGAGCTGGGCCTACGCGGCGACGAGGACGGGTACGACGATCCCGTCAACAGCCACATCGACGAGGTGATTCAGCGGCGTCGGGGCCTGCCGATCTTGCTGAGCATCGTGACGATCGAGGTCGCCGCGCGGGTCGGCCTGCACCTCGACCCCATCGGCTTCCCCGGACACTTCTTGGTGAGCCCGCGCGAGGGGGAGCCCCGGTTTTATGTGGATCCGTTCCACGCGGGCGCGATCTTACGCCAGGACGACCTCCGCGCGCGGCTGACCATCGGCATGGCCGGGCGCGGCGTGAGCCCCGAGGTGATGGAGCAGCTCTTGGGGCCGCTCTCCCCTCGCCTCACGCTCACCCGCATGAACCACAACCTCAAGGGGAGCTGGGCGCGACGCGGCGACACCGCGCGCACCTTGGCCGCCGTCGACCGCATCCTCGCCTTGGCCCCGGAGCAGGTGGACGAGCACCGGGATCGTGGCGTGCTCCTGGTGCAGCTTGAGCGCCCCGAGGAGGCCCTGGAGGCCTTCGAGCGGTATCTGCGCCTCGTGCCCGGGGCCTCCGACGCCGCCACGGTGCGCGGCTGGATGCGCAGCCTACGCCGCTAGGCCCCCGCCCCTCAGGATCCTGGGCGCAGGAGCACGAGGGTCGAGAGCACGGGGATGCCCTCGCCGTCGCTCTCTAGGGTGAGGCCGTCGCCAGAGACGGTCACCGTGCCCGCGCTGTCCCAGGCGGCCAAGGAGTAGTCCGCCGCCCAGACCTCCAAGGTCTCCCCGGGGCTCAGGCCCCAGAGGTTGTCCATCCGGAACGGCAGGTGGGCCTCGGCGTGGCCGTCAAACGGCCCGAGGTACCACATCTGAATCACCTCGCCGGGGAGCTCCACGGGCACCTGGGCCGAGGCGGCGACCCGCACCCCGGAGACCATCGAGCCGTCCGCGCCGAACGGCAGCTTGAGCTGATCGAGGCCCACGGTGATGTGGAGGCCCTCGACGACCTCGACCTCTTTGGGCGTGGCGGGCATCGCCTGGGAGGCGCTGAACTTGACGCCGACGGCGTCGAGGACGTTCTCTTGGGCCGCGACGAGGGTGATCGGCGCCAGCGGCGTCGCCCAGCCGCCCGAGCTGATGACGATCTCGAAGCTGTGGGTGAAGCCCTCCAGCGCCGGGAAGGCGTAGGCGCCGCCGGCGTCGGTGAAGGCCGTGCGGCACAGCGTCTTACACATCGACACCCGGGCGCCCTCGATGGCTTTGCCCGACTCATCGACGACCTTGCCGACCATCGTGGCGTCGGCGGGGATGCCCTCACCTTCGGTGTCGGTGTCGGCGTCGCTGTCCGTGTCGGTGTCGGCGTCTCCTTCGGTGGCGCCGCTGTCCTCGGTGGGGGCGGTGTCGTCCTTGTCACCGCAGGCGGCGAGGGTGAGCAGAGCGAAGGTGAGGGCGTGTCGCGTCATGGGGCCTCCAGAAGGATCGTGCCGCACAAGATACACCCCGCGCGCCGGGCGCGCTGCGCCGACACGTCAGGGGGTCGTGAAGGCCGAGCGCCTCAGCGCATCCCGCGCAGGGCCCGCACGACGTCCGGGTCAAGCGCGGCCTCGACCTCGTCGCCCAGGTCTACGACGCCGTCTCCGGCCTCGCGCCGCAGGCTGTCGCCGGGCCCATAGCCGAGGGTCTCCCATGGCGCGCGGTCGAGATCGTCCCAGCGGGGGTCAAAATCGACGTGGCGGCTCTCGTGCAGCTCATACAGCCCACGGCGAATGGACCAGCCCGCGGGCGCCTTAAACACCAAGGGGCCGGTGAACGGGTTCGCGCCCTTGACGTCCCGGGCCCGGGCGCCCATGTGCCCATCGCAAGACCAGGTGGGCAGGCCATAGCCGAGATCACCGCAGCGGTGCACGTAGCTCGTCGCGCCTTCAGTGAAGTCCTCGATGAGCCCCCGCTGCTGCACGACCCACGCGAGCACGGCGAGATCCGTGGCCTGCACCAGCAGGGCCTCGTTGTACCGGACGCTGGGGTTGAGCGCGCGCCAGGTGTCCATGCCGAGGTACTGCTGGGCGTTGGCGCAGGACGCGAAGCCGCCGCCGGGGCCACAGCCGGGGTAAAGCGGCGCGTTGTCGCGGTCTTCTGGGTTGTAGGCCAAGGGATCGAGGCGGTTGTCGACGGTGTAGAGGATGCCGATGGCCTCCAGAACCCCGAAGCGGTTCACCAACAGCCGATCCGCGCCGACCTCGCTCAAGATGAGGCGCACCGCCAGAGACAGCTCCCCCTCGTCGAGCAGCTCGGCCTTGGTGAGCGCCCGGGTGACCTCGGCGTAGTCGTAGGTGATGAGCTCGGCGCCGCCGCCCCACGGCATGTCGAAGGAGCGCAGGTCCAGGAGCACCGTGCGGGCGTCCTCACAGGGCCCTACGCCGAGGCAGTCCTCGACGCCGAGACCGTCATCCACCAGCTCAAACGACGCCAACGAGTGACGTTCGGGAGGCGGCCCCGGCGGGAGGGCCGGAGGCGCGGTGGGCGCGAGGTCGAAGGAGAGCAGCCCTGGCGCGAGCGCCAGCGCCAACGCTGCTTGACCAAGGAGGTGCTTCCTGGGGAGCAGAGGCATCCTCGGAGACTAACAGACCCGCTCATCGTTCTGGTTGTAAAAACGACGTGGAGTGAAGGCGTGGGCCCGTCCTTCGGTGATCCAGCTCTTGACAGAACAACAGCGAGATGCGAGCCTACGCGGTCACCCGGGCGTCTTTGGAGGCTCATGCTCCTCGTCATCGGCGCCACAGGAAATGTTGGGCGACCCACCGCCGAGACCCTGCTGCGCCGAGGCGCGACGGTGCGTGTGACCGCCAGAGACCCGGCGCGCCTCGCCGTGATGGCCAGAGAGGGGGCGCAGGTCAGGCGCCTCGACCTCGGCGACCCCACGACCTTCGGCCCGGCGCTCGACGGCGTCACGGGCCTGCTCTTGGTGCGGCCGCCGGAGCTCTCCAAGGTGGAGGAGGGCATGTTCCCGCTGATCGACGCGGCGGTGCAGGCCGGGGTGGAGCACGTCGCGCTGCTGAGCGTGCCCGCCGCCGAGCGCCACAGCTTCTTGCCCCACGCGCGTCTGGAGGCCAAGCTTCGCGCCGGGCCGCTCTCCCGCACCTTCTTGCGCGCGGGCTTCTTCTCTCAGAACCTCCTCGGGGTGTACAGGCCGGGCCTCGACGCCGGGGCGCTCACCGCGCCGACGGGCGACGGGAAGGTCGCCTGGGTCGACACCCGGGATCTCGGCGAGGCCGCCGCCGCCGCGCTCATGGCGCCGCCCCAAGGGGAGCGTGTGTGGACCCTCACCGGCCCCGAGGCGCTCTCGTTCGCCGAGGTCGCCGCCCGGCTCAGCCTGGTCTTGGGCCGGAAGATCCGCCACACGCCCCAGAGCTTGCCCCGCTGGATCTCCACCCTGCGCGCCCAAGGAATGCCGTGGGAGCAGGTGGGGGTGACGACCGCCCTTCAGCTCGTGATCCGCTTCGGCGGTGAGGCGACCGTAGACCCCACCCTGGCCGAGGTGCTCGGGCGCCCGGCGCGGCGCATCGAGGCCATCGCCGATGCGCTTCGCGCCTGACGCGGAGTTCACCCTGCACCCGGCGTTCTTGGGCTATCGTGATGAGCACGATCACCCTCGCCGACGATTCTTGGGAACCTCCTGAGGATCCTGCGGTCCAGACCGAGGGGAGGCCTGCGCCCTGTGACCTTCTCTCTGCTCGCCCTGTTCGCGCCTGGCTGCGCGAGCCACCACCCCCACGCCGACCGCACTCCTTGGGATGTTCACCCCGAGGTCGTGCTCGGTGAGGTTCGTGTCGTCCCGGCGATGGTGCTCGCGCCGCCGCCCGCGCCGACGATGACCGACATGCTCTCGGCGCCGCTCTCCGCCGAGTTCTCCGCCGGTCGCCTGCAGCGCGCCGCGGAGCTCGCGGCCTTGCCCGACGCGCTGCACCACGACCTCGCCGGGGCCTTCTACGCCGCGCTGCCCGAGGGCTGGCGCGGCCACCTGCGCGACGGCGCCATGCCCGCCACCGCCCGCCAGCGGGTCGAGCGCGCGCTCACCGAAGAGGCCGGCCTCGACGACGCCTTGGCCGAGGCCGCCGCCCAGGTCGGCGGTGACGCGGCGCTCTTCGTCTGGGTGCGCGCCATCGAGGCCCAGCCGCTGACCTCGTCCCACCTCATCGGCGAGCTCGTGTTTCAGGACGGCCTGCCTGTTGTTGTGGACTGGACGGAGGAGCCCTACGCCGTCCGGGTAGAGCTAGGCCTCGCGCTCGTGAGCCGCGAG
>JBEAVX010000518.1:0-7399 GCA_041160755.1 Pseudomonadota bacterium | reverse complement strand
CTCTAGCTCCTCAAGCCGCGAGACGAGGTGATCGACGGGCTGCAGGGGCCGCACGATGGCCAGCCGCGCGACGCCCATCTCCAAGACGAGGCGCGGGCGGCTCGCCCGGGAGACCTCGTCGTGAAGGCTCAACATCGCCTGGAAGTACCGAGAGAAGGTCTCGACATCGACCCCGGCGCAGATCTTGCCCAGGCGGGTTTGCTCCTCGGCGGCCACGTCGAGGTGGCGGCGGGCGCTGGGGCTGAGCACGACGAGGGCGGCGTTGCGCAGGAGCTCCAGGATCTCCGAGGTGAACTGGCTCAGCTCGTAGCCGTAGTCGTAGACCTGGGAGATCACGTCCAGGCAGCCCTCGGGCTCACCGCGCAGGAGCCCCTCCAAGAAGCGGTAGAGCAGCTCCCGATCGACGAGGCCCAAGGTGCGGGCGACGGACTCCAGCGTGATGTCGTCGCCACCGAAGGCGATCACCTGGTCGAGCAGGCTCTGGGCGTCCCGCATCGAGCCCTCACCCGCCCGGGCGATGAGCCGTAGGCCCTGCTCGGGGATGACCACACCCTCCGCCGCGCAGATCGTCGAGAGCCGGTTGACCACCACGCTCTCGGGGATGCGCTTGAAGTCGAAGCGCTGCACCCGGGAGAGGATGGTGTCGGGGATCTTCTGGGACTCGGTGGTCGCGAAGATGAACACGACGTGGGCCGGGGGCTCCTCCAGGGTCTTCAACAAGGCGTTGAAGGCCCCGATCGAGAGCATGTGCACCTCGTCGATGATGTAGATGCGGTAGCGGTCGCGGCTGGGCAGGTACCGCACCGCGTCGCGCAGCTCACGCACGTCATCGACGGAGTTGTTCGAGGCGCCGTCGATCTCCGTCACGTCCGGAGAGAGGCCCTGGGGCACCTCAAGGCAGGACGGGCACACACCGCAGGGCTCGGGCGTGGGGCCGTTCACGCAGTTGAGGCAGCGGGCGAAGGTGCGGGCCGCCGTCGTCTTGCCGACACCACGCGCGCCTGTGAACAGGAAGGCGTGGTGGATACGCTTGAGCCGAAGCGCGTTCCGCAAGGTCTGCGTGACGTGGGTCTGCCCGGCGATGTCCTCAAAAGTGACGGGGCGCCACTTTCTGGCGATGGCCTGATAGCTCATGCCGACTGCTCGGGGCTGGCGGGGCTCAGGTCGAAGGAGCCGCGCCGGGAAGTGATGGCCGGGTGACCCGTCACACCATGTGTCCTACTACCGTTGCTTCCTTCCGGACCTGGCGGGGTTCAAGGGCGTTGGTCAACAGGGCCCGACCATCACTTCCCGGCACGACGCCGGGCGCTCACCTGCAGGTGGCGGAGAGGGTGGGATTCGAACCCACGGTACATTGCTGTACACACGATTTCCAGTCGTGCACCTTCGTCCACTCGGTCACCTCTCCGCAGAGCCCGAGGGCTCTCCTGCAGGTCAGGCAGGGATCGAGATGAAGAAGAAGAGAGGAGAGGGTGGGATTCGAACCCACGGTAGCGCAAACTACAGTAGATTTCGAGTCTACCGCCTTCGTCCACTCGGCCACCTCTCCAGAGTCACAGCGCGCGGGGCGCTGCGGAGAACCCTAAACTTTCACCGTCCGTGGCGCGGACCTTATCGGCGCCTGCGCAGATCCTGGAAGAAGGACCGCAGGAGCGCGGCGCACTCTTCAGCTTCGACCCCCGGGACCACCTCGAAGCGGTGGTTGAGGGCGGGGTGCTGAGAGAGGTCGCCTAAGGTGCCTAAGAAGCCGCCTTTGGGATCGGCGGCGCCATACACACACTGCTTGACGCGGGCGTTCACCATCGCGCCCGCGCACATGGCGCAAGGCTCTAAGGTGACGTAGACCGTGCAGCCATCCAAGCGCCAGTGACCCTGGGCGAGGGCGGCCTCACGCATCGCGAGCAGCTCAGCGTGCGCGGTGGGATCTGCGCCAGTCTCGCGCCGGTTGTGGGCGACGGAGAGGATGGCGCCATCTCGGACGACGACCGCGCCGACAGGGACCTCACCGATGGGGACGGCGAGCCTTGCCTGCGCGAGCGCCACCGCCATGTACGCGCGGTGAAGTTCGGGGCTGTTCATCTCGATTCCATCAAAGAGCGACCGCCTGCTTTGCGACGCAGGCCCGGCCCCTTTATGATCCCAACGTGCAGGTGTCAACGGTCAGCGGCGCATGAGGCTCCTCTCTCTCTTCGCGGATCGCCTGCGCGCCGCCTTGGACGGGTCGGTGCGCGCGGGCTTGGCCCCCTATGTCGCCGAGCGGGAGGCCCTTCGCGCCGAGCTGGCCACGCTGAGGGTCGGGATCACCGACCTGTCCCGGGACCGCGAGGCCCTCGACCGCTGGCTCAGCCGCCGCGCCGGGCCGTTCACCGGCGACATGACGGTGCACGAGGCCTGGGCCCGGCACCCCCGGGCGAAGGACGTCTTCATGCGCCACCACCTCCCGGCCTGCCCCGCCTGCGCCGTCGGCGCCGATGAGACCCTCGCTGAGGCGGCCTTCGGCTACCGTTTGTCGTTGGAGGATCTCCTGGGGGAATTGAACGCCGTGCTCAGGCCTTCTTAGGGGGCGCCCCTGACGGTCACGATCGGCTCTTGCTCTCTTCGCCGCCGGGGTCTACGCTGTCGCTGGCACACTCGATTCGCACCCCACCGACCCCCTAACCGCGGAGGGAAGATGCTCCGCCGCATCCTGACCACCTCGCTCTTCTTTGTCTTGGCCTTCGGCACCGCCTGGGCCGCTGACGTCACCCTCCAGACCGACGACGGCGTGAAGCTTCACGCGGTCTACAACCCGGTGAAGAGCGCCACCCGGGGCGTCGTGCTCGTGCACATGGCCGGACGCAGCGCTGAAGACTGGGCGTTCATCG
The DNA here is from genome assembly GCA_041160755.1 of Pseudomonadota bacterium. GTDB lineage: Bacteria > Myxococcota_A > UBA796 > UBA796 > CAJQPC01 > JADKFE01. The sequence continues at coordinate 4,535 of JBEAVX010000518.1, read as the reverse complement.
CCACGAAGCTCAACCAGTCTGGGCTCGCCACCGTCGCCGTCGATCTCCGCGGCCACGGCGCCAACGTCTCCCCGACGGCCTCGCCGACGACGCTCACCGAGGCCGACTACCAGAAGATGCAGAAGGACGTGACCGCCGCCGTCGCCCACCTGCGCAAACAAGGGGTCACCGACATCTCGCTCATGGGCGCGTCCATCGGCGCGAACCTCTGCCTGCAGGTCGCCGCGGCGGATCCCAACATCAAGTCTGTGGTCATGCTCTCGCCAGGCATGAACTTCAAGGGCGTGACGATCTCCGAGTCGCTCACCACCTACGGCGACCGCTCCTTGCTCGTCGTCGCCGCTGCAGATGACGCCTACAGCGTCAAGACCGCGCAGTTCATCCAAGACGCGAAGCGCTCACGCCAGGTCGTGCAGATGTACTCCGCGGGCGGTCACGGCACGAAGATGCTCAACCGTGTGCCCGAGCTGGAGCCCCTGGTGATGTCTTGGCTCTTGGGCACCTACCGCACGGGCGCCGAGGCGGGCGTGGTCGGCTCGAACCCCAACATCACGACCACGGACACCACGAAGGTCGAGACGACGGGCACGGCCTTCGGCGGCAAGTGACCGGGCGCTTGGCCTAGAGCTTCCGCACCAGCGCCGAGAGCCCCCGGGCGTCGAGGCGCTGGAGCAGCTCGCGCAGGCGCTGGGGGTCGATGAGCAGCTCCGTCGGCGAGAGCTGGCCGAGCACAAAGTCGTCGAGGGGCAGCACGGCGCGCACCTCCTCGATGATGTGCGGGTCGCTCACCTTGAGCATGGCGAGGTTCTTGTGGAGGATCCGCTCGCTCATCCTTCGGGGCTCTCGATTCGGTAGGCGTAGCCTTGCTCGGTGAGGAAGAGCTGGCGCTTCTCCGCGTAGAGCTGCTCGTTGGAGTCGCGGGTGATCACCGTGTAGAAGTGGGCGACGTTGTCCCCGCCTTTGGGCCGCAAGATGCGCCCGAGGCGCTGGGCCTCCTCTTGGCGGCTGCCCCAGGTGCCGGAGACCTGGATGGCCACGGACGCATCGGGCAGGTCCACGGAGAAGTTGCCCACCTTGGAGATCACCAGGGCCGGGATGTCGCCGTGGCGAAAGGCCTCAAAGAGCTTGTCGCGCTGGCTTTGAGGGGTCTTTCCGGTGATGATCGGCAGGCGCCAGCGCGCGGCCATCCACTCAAGCTGCTCGATGTACATGCCCAAGATGAGCACGCGGTCGCCCTTGTGGCGCTCCAGGAGCTCGTCGATCACCGGGCCCTTGCGGGGGTTGGTGGACGCGATGCGGTACTTCTCGCGGTCGTCGGCCACGGCGTAGCGCAGGCGATCGTCCTCGCTGAGCCCGACGCGGATCTCGGTGCACGAGGCCGAGGCGATCCAGCCTTGGTGCTCCAAATCTTTCCACGGCATGTCGAACCGTTTGGGGCCGATCAAGGCGAACACGTCGCCTTGTTTGCCGTCCTCACGCACCAAGGTCGCCGTGAGGCCCAGGCGCCGCCGGGCCTGGAGCTGGGCCACGGACCGGAAGACCGGCGCGGGGAGCAGGTGAACCTCGTCGTAGAGGATGAGCCCCCAGTTCGCCCGGTTGAACAGGCCGAAGTGCACGAACTCTTCAGTGCGCGAGCGGCGCCAGGTCAACATCTGGTAGGTCGTGAGCGTGACCGCGGCGATGTCTTTGCTGTCGCCGGTGTACTCCGCGACCTGCTCGGGCTCTAGCGTGGTGCGCTGGAGGATCTCCTCGCGCCACTGGCGCAGGGCCGTGACGTTCGTGCAGAGGATCAAGGTCTTCATGTTGAGCCGGGCCATGACGCCCAGGCCCACCAAGGTCTTGCCCGCGCCGCAGGGCAGCACCACGACGCCGGAGCCGCCGTTCACCAGGCCGTCGCCATAGAAGCTGTCGATGGCGTTGATCTGGTAGTCGCGGAAGTGCCAGTCGAGGCCGTTCACCGTGGGGTGGCGGACGGTGATCTCCAGCGCCTCGCCGTCGGTGTAGCCCGCGAGGTCCTCGACGGGGTGGCCGACCGCCGTGAGCGCCTGCTTGAGCTCGCCGCGATGGCCGACAGGCACCCGCACGGACGTCTTGTTGACGCGCTCGCCGAGCAGCGGGATCGCCGCCTTCGTCGAGCAGATCTCGGTCATCAGGGCCTCGTCCGAGGCCTCCAACAACAACGAGCCCGCCGGGCCCGGACGCAGCTTGAGCCGCCCGTAGCGCCCCATCGTGTCGCGGATCGACACCGGCACGTTGGGCGGCACCTCGTACTTCGACCAGCGGAGGAGGATGTCGATGGCCTCCTCGGGGCTGAGCCCCGCCGCCGCGGCGTTCCACAGCGAGAGGGGGGTCACCCGATAGGTGTAGACATACTCAGGGCTCTTCACCAGCTCCGCGAAGCGCACCAAGGCGTCGCGAACCTCCCTGAAGTGGGGACCCATGGTCTCCAACAGCAGGGTGTGGTCTGACTGGACGATGAGCGGGTTCTCAGGGACGTACCGCATGGGGGCAGGATAACCCGGCCCACCCGCTCAGGAGCGGCTCGCCGGTCATCACCGCGCGCGGCGAGTGAACGGGAGCCCTCGGAAGTCCAGGGATCAGGCCGAGCGTCGCGGCGCGCGGCGAAGAAGCGCGGCCGCGAGCATCAGCACACCAAGCCCCAAGGCGCCCTCGGGCCCCGTGGCGCAGCGGGCGCCGCCGCCACGAAGCTGGGGGCTGGCGTCACACCGATCCCCGATGCCGTCCTCATCGGAGTCCGCCTGGTCGAGGTTCGACTCCGCCGGGCAGTTGTCGCAGAGGTCGCCGGTGCCGTCGCCGTCTACGTCGGCCTGGTCGGCGTTCTCTTGGGTCGGGCAGTTGTCGCAGGCGTCGCCGATGCCGTCGAGGTCGGTGTCGAGCTGGTCGGGGTTCGCGGCCTCGGGGCAGTTGTCGCACAGATCGCCGAGCTCGTCGAAGTCGGTGTCGGTCTGGGCGGGGTTGGGCTCGACGAGGCAGTTGTCGCAGGCGTCTCCGGCGCCGTCCTCGTCGTAGTCCACTTGGTCTAAGTTATGGTCGAAGGGGCAGTTGTCGCAGAGGTCGCCGATGGCGTCGATGTCGCTGTCGCTCTGGTCGGGGTTCTCGATCTTCGGGCAGTTGTCGCACTCGTCGCCCTTGAGGTCGAGGTCGCCGTCGAGCTGGTCGAGGTTGTAGGCGAGGGGGCAGTTGTCGCAGTCGTTGCCGATGAGGTCGCCGTCGCTGTCGGACTGGGTCGGGTTGTACAGCCCGGGGCACACGTCGCACTCCTCGCCCCAGCCGTCGCTGTCGTCGTCGGCCTGGTCGGGGTTGTAGGCGAAGGGGCAGTTGTCGCAGTAGTCGCCCAAGAGGTCGGCGTCGGTGTCCTCTTGGAGCGGGTTCAGGGTGTCGATGCAGTTGTCGCAGAGGTCGCCGATGGTGTCGCAGTCTTTGTCTTCTTGGCCGATGTTGGGGATCGTCGGGCAGTTGTCGCAGGAGAGCTGCACGACGCGGTCAGGCAGGCCGTTCTCATCGACGATGATCACCGTGCCCGCGGAGAGCAGGTCGCCGTCTTCGTCATACGTCGCGCCATAGACGGGGTAGAGGCAGCCAAACGACGTGTAGTCGTAGAAGTAGTCGGTGTTCTCGATGGGGTTCCCGGCGTCATCCACGGCGGAGGCGCAGAGAGGGTCCTCCAGATCCGTGGGGAACTCCTCGGAGACGTCGATGTAGTTGCAGTTGAAGTCCTGCTCGATGTCGTCATTGCAGCAGGTGCCGGGGTCGCAGATCGCCCAGGCCGCCAACGAGGAGAGAAAGAGCAGGATCATGGGGACTCCTCGGGCTTGGGCGCGTCTTCTTCGTCTTCATCGCGGAAGTTGTTGGGGTTCAACAGCTCCTCCAAGGTCTCTTCCGTCGTCTTGGGCGGCGGGGCGACGATCACCTCGGGCTGCTTGGGCTGGACGATCTTCACCGTCTCGCCGCTCCAGGGGGCCAAGACCTCGGCGGGGTAGACGGGGTAGCCCTCTTCAGGGGTGAACCGCTCGACGATGTGGAACTCGACGCGGCGGTTCTGCGCCAACGACAGCTCGTCGGTGCCGGCGGTCTTGGGGACCACCTCGCTCATGCCGCGGTACGACATCCGCGAGGGGTGCACCCCGGCGAGGATGAGGCCCTTCCAGATGGCGCGGGCGCGCAGGTTGGAGAGGTCGTAGTTGTAGGCGTAGCTGCCCTCTTCGCTGGCGTGGCCCTCGATGACGATGTGGCCGATCTCAGCGTGATCGTGGAGGATCTTGGCCACGGCCTCCAGGGTGTCCATGGACTCGGGGAGGATGGTGTCGGTGCCGAACTCGAAGTTGATGGGCTCGCGGATGACGATCTGGTCTTGCTGGATGCGGGCGAGCTCGTCGGGCTTCCACTCCGGCGGCGGCAGCTCCTCGACCTCGATCTGCTCGGGCACGATCTCTTCAGGGGGCTGCTCGGTGACCTTGATCTGGCTCTCCGGCGGGGGCGGCGGCGGGGCGTCCGGCGGGCGCACCCAGGTGTAG
>JBEAVX010000477.1:0-2515 GCA_041160755.1 Pseudomonadota bacterium | reverse complement strand
GGAGATGAACAGCACCTCCTCGGGGCCGCTGGTCAAGGCGTCCGCCGTCGCGCCGCCGAAGTCCTCGCCGGTGTAGGGGTAAGACGTCGCCTCGCCGCCGCCGGCCTCAAAGGCCGTCGTGAACACCTCGTCGAGGCCCTCGCCGTAGGCGCCGACCTCGTAGATCACCGAGGCCGTGCGCACGCCGCGCTCCAAGAGGTCCGCCGCCATCACCGCGCCTTGTAAGGAGTCCGGCGGGGCCGTGCGCCAGAGCAGGCCGGGGTCGTTGTCCGTCGCGCTCAGGCCGTCGAGCGCGGTGAGCGCGGGGCTGGTCGCCGAGGGGGAGATGGTGAGCATCCCTGAGCCTTTGGTGGCCTCGTAGACGGCCTCCACACGGCCGGAAGACGCAGGGCCGACGGTGGCGGCCACACCCAAGGAGTCGGCCAGCCAGACGCCCAGCTCGACCGCCGCCTCGTCTTTGGTGAGGCCGTCGCCGTTGAAGTCTTCTTCGTTGGTGCAGTGCAGCACGGCGAAGTTGACGCCCTCTAAGCCCGCGTTGTCGTTCGCTTGGCCCACGGCGAGCTCGACGGCGCGGACGCGGGCGACGTGGCTCTCTAGCTGGTGGTCGAACTGGGTGGCGATGAGGTGGGTGGTCGCCGGGTCGAGGGGGAGGACGAGGGCGTCGGGGGCGGAGGCCACGCAGCGCTCGGGCACGGCGGCGGCCTCGCAGTAGCCCTCCTCGCCGCAGACGGAGCCTTGGCCGAAGGCGTCGCGGCACTCGACGTTCGTGGCGCAAGCCGTGGGCTTGGGCACTTGCAGGGAGCAGGCCGAGGAGGAGAGGAGCAGGAGCGGGAGAACTTGGCGGCGCACCGGAGCACCTCCGCGCGCCCCCGGCCGGGAGGGGGCGCGATGGTTGGGGAGACCTCACCAACGAGGTTGAGGCCAGCGGAGAAGCGTAGCACACGCGGGGCCGCTCGGGCGCGTCCTCACTCAAGGCGGAGCGAGGGCTCAACTTCAGGCCCGCGCTGCGCTATCCTTGTCGTTCACTCAAAATGACCCCACCGTGGAGCCGGGATGGATCTCAAGGAGCCGAGCGGGCCGCCGAGTCTGGGCCCGTCCCTCATCGGGCGTGTGCTCGACGGGCGCTACCGCATCCTCTCTGAGCTCGCTCGGGGGGGCATGGGCCGGGTCTACAAGGCCGAGCAGCAGCCTTTGGGCCGCCCGATCGCGCTCAAGGTGCTGGAGATCGGCCAGCGCGAGGGCGAAGAGGCCGAGAGCTTCCGCCAGCGCTTCTTCCGCGAGGCGGCCATCTGCGCCAAGCTCACGCACCCGAACACCGTGCGGATCTTCGATTATGGCAAGACCGAAGACGGGATCTTCTTCATCGCCATGGAGCTTCTGGAGGGCCTGACGCTGCGCCAGGTGTTGACCTCGGACGCGCCCCTGGAGCCTTGGCGGGTGATCGAGCTGACCTTGCAGATCTGCGGCAGCCTCGCTGAAGCCCACGGCCTCGGCCTCGTGCACCGCGACCTCAAGCCCTCGAACATCATCCTCACCAAACACGCCGACGGCCGCGAGTTCGTCAACATCTTGGACTTCGGCCTGGTCAAAGACATCGGCGTCGAGGCCGCCACGGAGGCCACCCAGGCCGGGGTGATCTTGGGCTCGCCGATGTACATGAGCCCCGAGCAGATCCTCCAGAGCCAGCTCGACGGGCGCAGCGACATCTACTCCCTCGGCGTCACCTTGTTCTCGGCGTTCACCGGGCGCAAGCCGTTCCGCCAAGAGAGCGCCTTGGCCTTGATGAACTGCCACCTCAACGTGGCGCCGCCGCCCTTCGCTGAGGTGAACCCCGAGCTGGACCTCCCCGCCAGCCTGGAGTGGATCACCCGCACCTGCCTCCAGAAAGACCCAGCCCGCCGTTTCGCCACGGTGAAGGAGCTCGCCCGGGCCCTACGCGCCGCCGACCTGGAGCTGCGCGGCGCCTTGCCGAACCTGGTGATGGAGCTCGACGACGCGGGCCGGGTGCGCCTGCCGCCGGAGTTTGAGGAGCAGCTCAGCGCCCGGGGCGTGAGCATGACCCCCGCCGGCGCCTCGGGCCCCACCCGCAGCATCCAGGTGCAGGCCCCCGCGGCCTCGGCGACGGTGACCCTCCACACCACGGGCTCGGCCTCGGCCAAGCGCCCGCGGCCGCAGACCCGAGGCCCGGGCCCGGCGGTGTGGGTGGCCGTGGCCCTCGTCGGCCTGCTCTTGGGCCTGCTCGCCGTGGGCCTCGTGTGGCGCTTTCAGGGGGACGGCGCCACAGGCGCGGAGACCGTCGGAGACGTCAACGGCGCGGGTGACCCTGGCGCCGCCGTGACCACACCCGCCGAGGCGCCCGCCGCGCCCGCCGTCCCCGCCGCTGAGGCCAGCCCCTCGCCCACGGAGACCCCCGTGTCCACGTCCAAACAGCCCACCAACCCGCCCAAACGTCCGCCGCCAGCCAACACGCCCACGCCCACGGCGCCGCCGGTCGTCGTCGAGACCACCCCCGCGC
>JBEAVX010000442.1:0-21526 GCA_041160755.1 Pseudomonadota bacterium | reverse complement strand
CCCGATGTGGCGCTACGGTCAGACAGACCCCGACGACCCGACCCCAAACAGGAGCCACTCGATGCGCCTCGCCTCCCTCGCCCTTCTCCCCCTCTTCTTCACCGCCTGCGCCCCCCAGGGCGTTGACTCTTATGAAGGCGAGGAGCTCGGCCAGAGCTTCGACTCGTCGGAAGAGAACGACGGCGGCTCGTTCGTGCTCCCCGACGCCAACAACAAGCCCTTCGTGTTTGAGGGCGTGACCTGGGCCAGCCAAGAGGACTTCGTCAAGAGCGGTCGCCGCTGCGCCTTTGAGATGACCGACGAGGAGGCCGCGCTCATCGAGGAGGAGCTCAGCGCGCTGGAGGAGGCCGGCATGGTCGCCCCGCCCGCCTCAGGCAGCACGATCAACGTCTACTTCCACGTCATCCACAGCGGCTCCACGGGCAAGCTCACCAGCGCCCAGGTCGCCGACCAGATGAGCGTCTTGACCGCGGCCTACGCGAGCACGGGCTTCACGTTCAACCTCGTGTCCACGGACTACACCGACAGCGCCAGCTGGTTCGCCATGGGCTACGGCTCCTCCGCCGAGAAGGCCGCGAAGACCGCGCTGCGCCAGGGCGGCAGCGCCGATCTCAACATCTACACCGCCAACCCCGGCGGCGGCCTGCTCGGCTGGGCGACCTTCCCCACGTCCTACAGCTCGAACCCCAAGGATGACGGCGTGGTGCTGCTCTACAGCTCCGTGCCCGGCGGCAGCGCGGCGCCGTACAACCTCGGCGACACGGCCACCCACGAGGTCGGTCACTGGATGGGCCTGTACCACACCTTCCAGGGCGGCTGCAAAGGCGCCGGCGACTCGGTCAGCGACACCGAGCCCGAGAAGACCGCGAACTACGGCTGCCCCACGGGCCGCGACACCTGCCGTGGCGGCGGCGTGGACCCCATCACGAACTTCATGGACTACACCGACGACTCGTGCATGAACACGTTCTCCGCCGGTCAGACCACCCGGATGCTGACCGCTTGGTCTACCTACCGCTGATCCGGTCCTGAACAACAAGACGCCCGCAGAGCCTTCACTCTGCGGGCGTCTTTGTCTCTGCCAGGGCGCTTGGGCTACTGCGCCTGGGCGCCCATCACCGTGGGGATGTCGGCCACGAGGTCGCCGGTCTGGGCGCTGGACATCTTCACGAGCAGGCGGGTGTGGGTGGACTTGGCGTACCAGGCCTCCTTCCCGTCCGCGCCCGTGCCTTTGATCAGCTCCAAGGTGACCTTCTGGCCCTTGGCGTCTTCAGTCGTGATCGTGGCCATCACCGTCGTCGCGGTGGGGGTCTCGTCCGCCGCGACGAAGGACGTCGACTTGAGCTTGAGCAGGGCCTCCACCCAGGTCTTCGCGGGCTCCAAGGAGCCCTCCTCGCCGACCGCGCCCCAATAGGCGGCCTTCTCATCGACGCGGTTGCGGTGCTCGAAGCTGCGCTCGGCGCCCGTGGCGTCCTTCACCGTGACCTTGGCCAGCTCCTTCATCTCGACGCCGATCAGCTCGCGGTCGGGAAGGCGCGTCGTGCCGTGCTTGAGGGGCCGGATGAGGTCCTCTTTGACGAGGTAGATCGTGCCGGTGTCCTTCTCGCGCAGGTAACGGTCGCGGGTGCCGAAGGCCTCGCCGCCCACCTCAAACACGCGGTCGGGCTTCCCGGCGCGCTGGATGGTGAGGGTGGCCTCGGGCTCGGCGAGGCCGAGCGGCGCGAGCTTCTCATCAGGGAGGTTCGACAACGAGCGCTTGGCGATCATCGGCGAGAGCGCGGTGAGCAGCTCATCCCCGGCCTTCCCGGCCTTGAACTCCTTGACCTCTTCATAGGTCTCGAAGCGGTCCTCTTCAGGCTTGGCGGGATCTTCGGCGGGCGGCGTCTCCGTGGTGGGCGTCGGCGTCTCGACCGGCGCGGGGGCCTCGTCGTTGTGGGGCTTGAGGCGGCGCTTTTGTTCGGTGGACTTCACCAGCAGGTAACGCCCAGCGCCGTCTTGGCTCACGGTGAGCCGCAGGTCGAGCTTCTCGCTGTCCCAGAGGATCGTCGTGATGTCTTCAGCCTTGGCGTCCAGGACCATCACCTCTTCGCCCGCGAGCGGGGTCTCGGGGTGGGTCCAGGTCCAGTACGAGCCGACGAGCGACAACGACAGCAGCACGCCGTACAGGATGGCTTGTTTGCTCACGCGACACCTCCCTTGGCGCGGCGCATCCGCACGCGCAGCAACCCGAGCAGCACGACCACGGCGGGGACCGCGACGATGGTGCTGTAGAACCAGAGCGACTGGTCCTCTTGGGTGTGCTCGATCTTGACGTCCTCTTCGTTCTCGACGCTGCCGCCCAAGGCGGCCTCGCCGATCAACCACGCCACGCCGTCTACGACGAGCACCTGGTTGGCCTTGTTGGACAAGGTGAGGTCGGCGAGCGCCGTGGCGTCCGCGACCACCAAGGCCCGGAACTCCGTGGCTTTGTCGTCGCCCTCGACGGGCGCCGCCGCCGTGGCCGGGCCGCTCACCGCCGCGGCGATGGAGCGAGAGGCCTTGGACTCCCCGGCGGTCGCGGTGAGCTCTAAGTCGCCGTCCAGGTCAGCCCAGGTCTCGTCCAGCGAGCGCACGGTGACCGTGACCTTGCCCTTGCCGCCGGGAACCTCGTCCAGCGCGCCGACCCCCGACATAAACAGCGGGAGGTTCTTGGCGTAGCGGGAGAGGTTCGTCGAGCTGTCGTGGGACGAGTAGCGGTTGGAGACGAGGTTGATGCGGTCGAGCTTGTCGCCGCTGCGGCGCAGCACCACCTGCTCCGTGGCCAGGCGGCCCTCGGCGCGCTTGAGGCCAAGCGGCGCGAGCAGCTCGTTCAGGGGCTCACCGTCGGGCTCAAGCGCGATGAACAGCGCGCCGCCACGATCCATGAAGCGGTTGAGCGAGGCGATCTCCTCGGGCAAGAACGGCTCCTTGGGGCCGACGATGAACACCACGCCCGCGTCCTCGGGGACCTCGACGGCGAGCCCTTCAGCGAGGCCGAGCTCCTTCGGGGTGAGGTTCATCAGGCCCAGCAGCTCACGCAGGCCCGAGAGCTTGTCGTCGGGCAGATCACCGCCCTTCCAGCTCAGCTCGTCGTGGCCGACGGTGAAGTACACGTCGCGCTTGGCCTTCACGATCTCCAGGAGCTTCTTGCGGAACTCCTCGTCGAGCTTCCGCAGGTTGCGCTTGGCGGCGTCCATGTCCGCGCCGAGCTTCCAGGACTTCGTCGTCTCGCCCTCTTGGCCGTCCTTGAGGGTGATGGCGATGTTGCCGTTGTCGCGCACCTTGAGGCGCTTGGCGAGCTCGGGCTCGGCGGCGTGGTCCACCAGCTCCACGGTGAGGTTGCCCCCGGCGATGGACTGGAAGTACGGCATCACCTCGGCGGCCACCTCGGACGCCGTGGGCAAGAACACCCGCACCACGACGGGCTCCGAGAGGCTCTCGACGATGGCGCGGGTGGAGTCACCCGGGGACGTCGTCTTGAAGTACGCGAAGTCCCAACGTTTGTTGTGTTGGGTCGCGAGGTAGTTCAGCGGGAACACCAAGGCGAGGCCCAAGGCGGCGATGAGGCCGTTGTCGATGGCCTGGCGGATCCGCACCGGCTGCACGAGCTTGGGGGTGTCTTGGATCGCGAGGTCCACGAGGATCAACGGGCCGGTCGCGGCGAGCCAGACGATCGGCCAGATCGCCGAGAGCGCCACGGTGAAGCGCTTGAGGCCCTCCTCGGTGAGCCCCAAGCCGCTGGCGAAGGTCTCCGTAGAGAGCGCGTAGACGACGACCGAGGCCACGCCCGCGAGGGTGAGCCCGAGGGCCTTGCGGTGGGCGTGGCGTTGGCTGTCGTTGATCGACGCGCTGATCATGCGCGCGCGGAGCGCGGTGGCGGAGAAGACGAGCAGGGCGCCCACGGCGGTCGCGCCGTTGCCCAGGGCGCCTTCGCCCCCGGCGAGGCGCTGGCCGACGACGAGCGCGGCCATGCCCAAGAGGTAGGTCCAGACTGCGGGGCTCATCGCCACCTCCTCGCGGAGAGCACGCGGGTTGACATCAGGAGGAAGACGAAGGTGATCGAGAGGTAAAACACCACGTCCTCGGTGTTGATCCGGCCGCGCTGGAAGGGCTGGAAGTGCCGCTCAAACAGGCTCATGTACGAGAACATCTCGGCGAGCGGCGGGTCGGTCACCTTGGCGAGCAGCCAAGAGATGAGCGCGAGCACGACGATGACGCCGGAGATGACCGCCGCGACGAGCTGGCTCTTGGCGATGGCCGAGCCGAAGGTGCCGATGGCGGTGGTCGCCGAGGCCACGAGCATCAGCCCGAGGTAGCCCGAGGCGATGTGGGCGATGGAGACCTTGCCGTTCACGAAGATCAGGGCCGGCATGTAGAGCGAGATGAACGTCACCCCGCCCAAAAACACCAGGGCCGAGAGGAACTTACCGCCGACGATCTGCCAGTCGGAGAGCGGCGAGGAGTCCACGAGCACGATGGTGCCCGTCTGCCGCTCTTCAGCGAGCAGCCGCATCGTGAGCAGGACGGCGGTGATGACCGTCGTGCCGAAGGAGAAGTAGAAGAAGTCCTCCAGCACGTCGGAGCTGTACCGGGCCGTCTTGCCCAAGGCGAAGGCGTTGAACAACAGGCCGTCGATCACGAGCATGATCGCGGCGACGAGGTAACCCCAGAGGGAGTTGAGATACGCGCCCAGCTCTCGGCGGGCGACCAGCAACAAGCCGCTCATGCGCGCGCCTCCTTGGTGAGATTGAGGAAGATCTCCTCCAGCTCGCCGCTCGCCGCGTCGAGGCGACGAAGCCCGAGCCCGGCCTTGATGAGCGCCGCCGCCAGCTCCTCGCGGCGGTCGCCGTCGAGGGTGGCGTTGAAGCTCACGACGTCGCCGTGCTGGGCGTTCACCTGAACCTGGGTGACCCAGGTGAGCTCGCCCAAGGCCGCGTTCACGGCGTCGGCGGTGCCGCGCACGGAGACCTGCACCCGGTTGGAGCTGGTCATGTGCGACGCGAGCTCCTCTTCAGTGCCCTCAGCGACGAGGCGCCCACCGGCGAGCACGAGGATGCGGTCGCAGGTCTGGGAGATCTCGGGGAGGATGTGCGAGGAGACGAGCACGGTGCTGTCGCGCTTGAGGCCGACGATCAGATCGCGCATCTCGCGGATCTGGCGAGGATCCAGGCCCGAGATCGGCTCATCGAGGATGACGAGCTGGGGCTTGTGGATGATCGCCTGGGCGATGCCGACGCGCTTGCGGTAGCCCAACGAGAGCTCGGAGATCACGCGGTCGGCGACGTCGGCGATGTTGCACTGCTTGAGCACGCCAGGCAGGCGCGCGAGGACTTCAGCCTTGGGCATCCCCTTGAGCTGCCCGACATACTGGATGAAGTCGGACACCCGCATGTCGCGGTACAGAGGAGGTTCTTCCGGCAGAAACCCGATGCGCGCGCGGATGCTGTCGGGCGCCTCCAGCAGGTCAACCCCGCCGATGCGCACGCTGCCCGCGCTGGGCAGCAGAAGCCCCGCGAGGATCTTGAGCGTGGTCGATTTTCCGGCGCCGTTGAGGCCTAGAAACCCGACCACCTCGTTGGAAGAGATGGTGAAGGAGAGGTCGACCGCCGCGGGGTGGTCGCCGTAGTATCGTGTAAGACCCCTTACCTCGATCATTCGAACAGGCTCCAGGGACAGGGATGGAGGGCGATGGCTTCTATTCACCCGCCCCCTGGCGTCAAGGCGCCGCGCCGATTGGGATGGTGGTAGAATCGCCCCAAGACAGGAGGTCCCGATGCCGTTTTGGCTCTTGTTGCTGGCGTGTGGCGGTGAAGTAGGCCCCGAGGCCGAGGCCACGAGCGCCGCCGCAGAGGCCGTCGCGCCGAGCGCCGCCGAGGAGGAGGATCGCGCTCGCGCCGAGGCGCTGGACCGCCGCCTCTCGGATCTGGAGCAGCGCCTCGCCCGGGTGGAGCTGCTCGTCGCCGAGCTTCATGAGGGCGGGATCGCCGACGCTGAAGACGTCCGGTTCGACCCCAGCCGCACGACGCTCTCCGCCCGCACCGTTCAGGAGGCCGTCACGGAGCTGCACGTCGCCGTGACGTCGATGAAGCGTGAGTCGAGCGCGGGCATGGGCAGCCCCGGCGGCGGGCTCTTTGAGATCCCTGAAGGCCCCAACAAAGGCCAAGGGCAGGGGCAGCCCGGTCAGCCGCCGAAGCCGGGCCAAGGCCCGCCGGGGCCGCCGCCGGGCGGGAAAGGCGGCGCCGGTGGGCCTCCGCCAGGCGGCGCCAACGCCTCACCTCAAGGCCAGAGGCGATAGAGGGTGGGCAGCGCGCGGCCCGCTTGGTATAGCTGCTCGTTCGGAAGGAGTCTCCAGCCCATGATCGCGCCGCTCTTGTTGTGGGTGACGCTCTCGGTCGAGGTGGCCCGGGCTGCAGACTGCGCAGCGCCGGTCACGACGATCGATCTTCAGCGCGCCCTTGAGGACGCTGAGGCCGCCTACGTGGCGCTGGACGACATCGCCTTGTCCGTGGCCGGGCAGACGGTACAGAACGGCATTCCGTGCCTCAACGAGCCCATGTCCCGCACCTTGGCGGCGAGCATTCACCGCTTCGTCGGCCTGCAGAGCTTCTTAGATCGTGAGCTGGATGACGCGGCCTTGGCCTACGCCGCCGCCCGCTCCATCGAGCCCGCCTATGTGCTGCCCCTCACCCTCGTCCCCGAGGGCCACCCGCTCCGCGACGTCTACGCGAGCGTCGATCTGGGCCGCGACGCCCGGGTCTCCGTGCCCGAGGCCAAGGGTCGGCTCACCTTCGACGGCCGCGAGAGCGACGAGCGCCCGTCCACCTGGCCCACCATCGTCCAGGTCTTTGATGAGCAGGGCCGCGTGCTCTCGACGACGTACCTGCTCCCTGACGCGCCGATGCCCGAGTACACCCCCGCCGAGGGTCGCTTGAGCCCGGACACCTTCGAGCTCAAGTTTCAGACCCCGCCCAACCGCACGCTCCTGATGAGCGCGGGCGGCGCCGCCGTCGCGGCGGGTGGGCTCTACGCCTTGGCCGCCGTGAGCGCCAATCGTTACCACAACGTTGATCCCCCAGACGCCAACCTCGACGCCCTTCGCGCCACCACAACCGGCCTCACCGTGGCCACCTGGGGGGTCGGGGTCGCCGCGGCCACCTTGGGCGTCGGCGCATTCTTCGTCGGGCAGTGGTAGGCTCAGCCGGACTATGTCGTTTCCTCAGAGCATCGCAGACGGCCGGTACACCCTGGTGGAGCCCCTGGGTGTAGGCGGCATGGCCACGGTGTTCAAGGCCTTCGACCAGCGCCTCCAGGTGTGGCGCGCGGTGAAGGTGCTCGCGCCGCAGTACAGCAACCGCCCCTCCTTGCGGGATCGGTTCGAGGCTGAGGCCCGCACGATGGCGTCTCTGGAGCACCGGCACATCGTCCGCGTCTATGACGTCGGCCGCGCCGGGGGCTCGCCCTACATCGTCATGGAGCTCGTCGACGGCGGCACGCTGGTCGATTGGGTGAAGCAGCACGGCCCCATGCCGCCGCGCCTCGCCGTAGACGCGATGATCCAGACCTGCGAGGGCGTGTCCGCCGCCCACGCCCGGCGCATCGTCCACCGCGACATCAAGCCCCACAACGTGCTCATCACCGCTGAAGGCCTCTGCCGCGTCACCGACTTCGGCATCGCCCGCGTCGAAGACGACAACGAGCACCTCACCCGCACCGGCGCGGTGTTCGGCACCTGGGCGTACATGGCCCCGGAGCAGCGCGCCGACGCCAAGAAGGTCGACGCCCGCGCCGACGTGTACTCCTTGGGCGCGACGCTGTACTACCTGGTCACCGGCCGCACGCCGATGGACCTCTTCGCCGCCGAGAAAGACCCGGCGGTGATGGAGGGCATCCACGAGTGCCTGATGCCCGTGCTCGTCAAGTCGACGCAGTACAGCCGGAACGACCGCTACGAGACGGTGCAGCACTTCATCAGCGCCCTGGTCGCCCTGCGGGAGACCACGCCCGTCGATCCACCGGACACGCCCTCGTTGGGGCGGCCTAACCTCGTCGCCAAGCCGCCCCCGGCGCGGCCCTCGGGCGGCGGCGGCGCGGCGCCGAACCCGCGCTTCTCTGAGACGATGGTGCCTGACGGTGAGCTGGCCGCGGCCCTCTCCGACGTGTCCGACGCGCCGCCCTTCGCGGGCGCGGGCGGCTCGGCGCCGTCGTTTGACCCCACCTTAGAGAACCCCGACGAGACGAACCCGAACAGCCGCGCGTTCGTCAGCCTCGTCTCTCCCAACACCCCCTCGGATCTCGCCGACGACGCGCCGCCGCTGCGGATCTTGCCGCCCACGTCGGACGAAGACGGCCCAGGCCAGCGCCGTTGGCCCCTCGTGGTGTTGGGGGTGCTGCTGCTCGGCGTCGTGCTGTTCTTCTTGAGGCCGATTCTGTTTGGGGACGGCAGCCCGACGCCCCCGCCCGGTGATCCCGCTCTGCCCGCCGAGGTCGCGCCGCCGCCTGTGGAGCCGCCCCCGGTGACCCCGCCCGTGGGGCCCGCCGTCGTCGAGACCCCGGCCAACCCAGACGTCGGCGCCACGACGCCCGGCGTCGAGGGCGCCACCACGGCGCCGGCCGAGGTCACCCCGCCGCCTGTCCCCGCCGAGAGCTCCGCTGCCAAGAAGAGGACCGGCCGGGTGATCGTCGAGGGCGACGCCTCCTCCGTGCGTTTTCTGGGCGGCGGCAAGGCCTTCCCGCCGGGCGACCTGCCGCCGGGCCAGTACTCCATCGAGGCCACCTGGGGCAGCCAGAGCTACCCGGCGGGCACCGTCACCGTGCGGCTCGGCGCGACGGTGCGGGTGCGCTGCAAAGAGCGGCAGTACCTCTGCAGCGCGTCTTGAGGCGCCTCGGCGCGCCCCGGCTATAGTGCGTAAGATCCGTGCTCTTGGGGTCTCCAGGTGACTACTCCGCTCGTTCTGCTTCGCCGCTCCGCCCTCGTCACGCTCCTTGGGGTCTCGGGCTGCGTCTGGATCTCGAAGGACGAGCACATCGACCGCATCGACTTTGATGACGACGGGGCCGTGGTCTTCGGCTACGAGGGCGGCACGGACTGCGACGACCGCGACCCGACGGTCACCACGCGGACGTTCTACCGCGACGACGACGGCGACGGCGAAGGAGACCCAGACGCCCCGCTCAGCGAGGGCTGTGAGCCCGCCGAGGGGTACGTCGCCACGGCGCTTGACTGCGACGACGACAACGCCGAGGTCAACCCGAGCCAACAAGAGGTCTGCGGCGACGGCCTGGACAACGACTGCGACGGCCTGCCGTGCTTGCCGTTGGGGGAGCTGTCCTCGGGGTCGTTGGCGGCGATCTCCGGGGTGAACAACAAAGATCAGCTCGGCGCGGCGTTTGACCTGTCGGCGGACTTCAACGGGGATGGCGTCTTCGACCTGCTCGTCGGCGCGCCGAACGTGGCGCCCGGCGGCGCGGTGTATGGGCTCTACGGGCCCTTGGAGTCTGGCAAGAGCGCGTCAGAGGCCGACTTCACCATCGCCCACGGCGGCGTGGGGGTGCAGTTTGGCGCCTCGGCGGTCTGGCTCCCCGGCAGCGCCGGGAATCGCCTCGCCGTGGGCGTCCCGGGCTTTATCGAGGGCTACGGGGCGGTCCAGATCTTCGACCCGGACGTGGGGCTGAGCGTCGCGTCGGCGGCCGTCGTGGTGCAGGCCTCGGACGACATCGGCCTCGGCGGCGGGATGACCTCCGCCGGGGATCTCGACGGAGACGGCCTCGCGGAGCTGCTCATCTCCGCCCCCGACTACGAGAAGAGCTTCGGCGAGCGCGGCGCGTGGTTCATCTTCGGGGGCACCTCGGCGTCGTACCGCACCCCGCCGAACGATGACGACGGCGCGATCCTCGGCACCACGAGCGTTCACCTCACCCAGATGAGCCCCCGCTGGGGCGACGTCGACGGCGACGGCGTGAACGAGGTCGCCTTGGGCGGCACGGAGACGGCGGGCGGCAACGGCGTCGTGCAGCTCCTCGCGCCGATCTACAACGTCTCGATGCCCGCCTCCGACGCGGTCCTCACGCTCCTCGGCAGCGGCGGTGAAGACCAGGCGTTCGGCGCCTCAGTGGACCTCGGCGATCTCGACGGCGATGGCCGGGATGACGTCGTCGTCGGCGCGCCTGGCGACGGGTTCGACACGGGCAAGGTCTTCATCTTCTTGTCGAACGACGACGGCACCCTCGACACCGACGCCTCGGTGACCCTCTCCGGCGCCGCGCTGGGGGACGCCTTGGGGCAGGGCGTGGCGGCGAGCGCGGATCTCGACGGCGACGGGCGTGAGGACGTGGCCGTGAGCCGACCGGGCGCGGAGCTCTCGGGGCTCAACCGGGGCGCCGTGAGCGTCTACCTCGGGCTCCCCGACAGCGGCGCCTTGGGCCTCGTCGACGCCGACCTCACCCTGACCGGCGACGCCGACGCCACCGCCCTGGGCGCGTCGCTCAGCACGGGGTTCGTAGACGGCGACACCTTCTTGGACCTGCTCATCGGCGCCCCCGCGCTCTCCGAGGGCCGGGTCTTGTTGATGCCTGCGGGCCCGTACTGACGGTGGGCGGCGCGCTCGTCGGGCTTCTGTGGGCGCTCGGCTGCGGCGGCGCCCCGGCAGAGGCCCCGCCTGTCGTGCGCCGGGCGCCGGTGGTGATCATCACCCTCGACACCACCCGGGCCGACCACATCGGCGCCTGGGGGTACGCCGCCGCGGCCACGCCGAACATCGACGCCTTGGCCGCCCGGGGCGCCCGCTTCGCCCGGGCCTACGCCCCCGTGCCGCTCACGATCCCGTCTCACGCGACGCTTCACACCGGCCTCTTGCCGCCGCGCCACGGGGTGCGCGACAACGGCGACCAGCGGCTCTCCGAGGCGGCCCACACCCTCGCCGAGCGCTTCGCTGAGGCCGGGTACCGTCCCTACGCCGCCGTGGCCGCCTTCGTCACCCAGGCCCACTGGGGCTTCGGCCAGGGCTTCGTCGGCTACTACGATGACCTCGGCGTGCCGTCGGACAGCCTCTCGTGGGCCGTGGAGCGCCCGGCGAGCGCCGTCGTCGATGACGCCTTGGCGGCGCTGGACGCCGGGGCGGACCTGCTCTGGGTCCACCTCTTTGACGCCCACACCCCCTACAACGCGCCCGAGCCGTTCAAGACCGCCCACGCCGGGCGGCCCTATGACGCGGAGCTGGCGTACATCGACGCCCAGCTCGGTCGCCTCCTGCCGCGCCTGCCCGCCGACGCCATCATCGTGCTCGCTGGAGATCACGGCGAGTCCTTGGGCGAGGGGGGAGAGCCTGAGCACGGCCTCCTGTTGAGCGACGCGACCACCCACGTCCCGCTCCTGCTCGTCGGGCCGGGGATCGCCCCCCAGACGATCGACCGGCCGGTCTCCTTGGCTGATGTGGCGCCGACGCTCCTGCGCCTCGCGGGCCTCGCCGTGCCGACAGACCTCGACGGCCAGGATCTCCTCTTGGGTGGGCCTCGGGTCGGCGTGTACTCCGAGACCCGCTACGGCCTCCATCACTTCGGCTGGACCGCGCTGGAGGCGCTCACCACGGCGTCGGGGCGGGTGATCCGGGGCGCGCGGGTGCAGTCCGAAGGGGTGATCGACGCCGAGGCCGCCCTCGCCGAGCTCGACCGGCTCACCGCCCAGGTGCCGGCCTGGTCCTCGGAGCGCGCCACCTTGGACCTCGCCGCGATGCAGCAGCTCCAGGCCCTCGGGTATGTCTCTGCAGGAGACGTCGCCGCGCCGTCGGGGGTGGACCCTCGGGACGGCGTGCTGCTCATCCGGGAGCTCTCCGCGCTGCGGGGCCTCCCCCCGGATCGCCTAGAGCCCAAGCTGCGGGCCATGCTCGTGAAGATGCCCGGCAACCGCGACCTGCGCCTGCGCCTCGGCACGCTCCTGCTCTCGACGGGGCGCGTCGATGAGGCCGTGAGTGAGCTGACCCAGGCCCACCGCGAGGCGCCCGACAGCTCCACGGCCCTCTTGCTGGGCGAGGCGTGGCTCGTCGCCGGGGCGCCGGACGAGGCGCTGAGCTGGTTCACCGAGGCGCTCAACCAGGACCCTCGCTCGGTGAGCGCCATGGCTGGGCAGTCCACCTGCCTCGTGCGGCTGGGCCGGGTCACGGAGGCCGAGCTGCTCATCGACGAGGCGCTGCGCCGCGCGCCGGATCACGCCGAGGCGATCCTCGCCGGGGCCGTCTTCGCCCGCGCCCGGGGTGAGCCTCTGGAGCCGTGGGCCAAGGCCGTGGAGGAGGTCGCCGCGCGCCGCCCGCTCCAGCCCCAGGTGTGGTTCATCTTGGGAGAGCTGCGGCTGGAGCTCGGCCTCGCCGACGCCGGAGAGGACGCGCTCCTCACCGAGCTTCAGCACCACCCGTTCTCCGGCGCCACCCGCGTCATGCTCGCCCAGCTCTACCTGGAGCAGAGCCGGCTGGTGGACGCGGTGAAGATCCTCCGGCCGATGCTCAACGTGAACCCGGATGATCCCGTCGCGAACGCGCTCACGGCCACGGCCTACCTCAAGATGAACCGCGCGGATCGCGCCGCGCCTCACCAGGCGCGCTGCGCTGGGTTTGAGGGCTGCCCGTGATCCGTCGTCGTGGTGGTGGTCGCCGCGCCGCCGCCTGACCAGCGGGTCAGCAGCGCGAGCGCCGCGCCTTCGCGCCAGTCGGAGCACCCGGCGAGGGCCTCGGCCAGCGCGCGCTGCCAGCCCTCGCCGGTCTCGGAGAGGAGCCCGATGAGGCAGCCCGCCGTGCGCTCGTTCAAGAGGTAGGGCAGGGGCTCGCCGCCGGGCAGCACGACGCCTTGGTAGCTCATGAAGCGGCCATCGGGGTAGATCATCCCCATGCCAGAGCGCCAACGCCAGCGCGGGTGACGACGTAGGCGCCAGGCCAGCTCCCACTGAGGGGGCTCCATCTGGCGCATCTTGTGCCAATGGGGGAGGGGTTCGAGCATGTTCAAGGAATAACAGAACTTTTGTTCAGTGGTTGTCCGCGATCGACGGTCAAGGGATGCCCACCGCGACCTGCCGGTTCACCGACTGGAGAGGCGCGGTGCCGCCCGCGCCGCGTCGAGAGGTGCGCGCATCCCCAAAACCGGCGCGTGATCCTCCTCATCAACCGCCTTGTGGCGCCTCTGCGGACTGTCCACAGGAGTCGGGGTATACTCGCGCTCTCTCAGGGAGCGTGGTCGTGATGAGCGCTCGAAATCCCCAGATCCCCACGCGCCGGACGTCACCATGACGCGGCACCTTGTCGATCCGTACCTCGGAAAGACCTTAGACGGCCGTTTTCAGGTCGAGAAGAGGCTCGGTGAGGGGAGCATGGGCGGCGTGTACCGCTCCACGGATCTCACGACGGGCAAGGTCGTCGCGCTCAAGGTGATTCATAAGCATCTCGCGCGCTTCCCCAACATCGTCAAACGGTTCGAGCGTGAGCTGGCGATCACCGCCGCGCTCCGCAGCCCGTGGACGGTGCATGTGGAGGCGTTCTCCCAGTCGGGGAGCCCCGAGATGTACCTCGCGATGGAGCTGCTCGACGGCAAGTCGCTCGCTGAGGTCATCAAAGAGAACAAGCAGCTCGCCCCGGCGCGCATCGTGCACATCGGCGCGCAGATCGCCCGAGGCCTCGCCGCCGCCCACGCCCAGAAGATCATCCACCGCGACCTCAAGCCCGAGAACATCATGCTCGTGCGGGAGGGCGACGACCCGGACCACGTCAAGATCCTGGACTTCGGCGTGGCGCGAATCGTCGAGGCCGCCGCCGACGAAGAAGACGGCGCGAACCGCTGGGAGACCCTCACCCGCGTCGGCGCGCCGATCGGCACCTTGCAGTACATGTCGCCCCAGCAGATCGCCTGCGAGCCCCTGGATGAGCTGACCGACCTCTACTCCTTGGGCATCGTGCTCTACGAGATGGCCTCGGGCGCGCCGCCGTTCAAGGCCGCCACCCCGAGGCAGGCGATGCAGGAGCACTGCTTCAAGGTGCCCGAGCCGCTGGCGACGATCGTGCCCGGCGGCCTGCCCAAAGGGCTCAACGACGTGATCGACGCCTTGCTGCAGAAGGAGCCTGAGCAGCGCCCGTCGTCCGCGGCGGAGGTCATCGGGCTCTTGGACCGCGCGCTCGGCGGCGCCGCCGCCGCCCCACGTCGCGGCGCCGCCAACCGGGCCGCGGGCACCATGGTGCCGATCGACGACACGAACCTCGACCTGCTCGCCACCCAAGAGGTGGACGAGCACACCTCGGAGGTGGCCTTGCCCGCGCCGAGCGGCGCCCACAAGCCCGGCCGGGCCAACGAGGACCTCATCAACCACACGATGGTGCCCGAGGAGGAGGAGACGATGCTCCTCCCGCCGGTCTCTTTTCTTGGCGAAGAGCCCCCCAAGAAGAAGAACCTCGCCCAGCGCGGCACCCGCAACCTCGCCACGACGCCTGAGCCGACGGCGGAGCTCGCCCCGGCGCCGAAGCCCGCCGCGCCCGCCGGGAAGCCCGCGTCTGGAAAGCCCGCGTCCGGAAAGCCCGCCGCCGCCGCCGCCAAGCCCGCCGCCGCCAAGCCCGCCGCGTCGAGGCCGATGAAGCCTTGGCTCGTGGCTCTGCTCGTGATCTTCGCGATCCTGTTCACCGGCATCGGCGTGCTGATCTCCGAGCTGATCCGCCGCTGATCCGCCGCTGATCTTGACCAGAGGTGGTGTGATGCTCCTCGGGCTCCTCGTCCTCTCCTTCAGCGCGACCGCTCTGGCGAACGGCCAGACGACGCACTCCTGGATCAGCGTTCACGCCTTGGCGCACCTGCCGCCGGGCGACCTGCGCGACCTGCTCACCCGCGAGGAGCTCGCGCCGGTCCTGCTCAACGGCACGATGTTCCCCGACGGGGGCTACGCCGTTGGCGACGACTACGGCGAGCGCGCCCACTGGGAGCCGTTTCAGTCGGCCTACCTCGGCTGGATCCGCGACAACCACGACGCGCCCTATGACGACGAGGGCGCCCAGCACGTCGCGTTCTTGATGGGCCTCGCCTCCCACGGCCTCGCGGACCAGGTCTTCGACGCGATGTACATGGAGCGCTCCAAGACCCATGACGCCGCGCTCGGCTGGGCTGAAGGCGAGAGCATGGACGAGGCCACGGACGTCGTCTACGCCAAGCTCGTCGGCCCCCGTGAGCCGCCGGAGGAGTGGTTCCCGGGGGAGGTCTTCGTGTCGCTCTACGCCGAGGCCCAGGGCTACACGGTCAGCGAAGAGACGATGAGCGAGGGCATGTTCTGGCTCAGCGTGGCCATCGCCGGCGTCGGCGCGCTCAGCGAACAAGAGGACGTCGTCGCCGAGTACGAGCGGCAGTTCCCGTGGGCCTCGGCGCACTTGACCGACCCGACGGTGCCCGGCAGCCCGCCCTGTGAGGGGGAGCTGGTGGCCTTGTACTGGCAGGCGCTCTGGGCGCGGCTTCAAGGCGAAGACGGCTTCGGCGAGCGGCCGTACCTGGGCAACGCCCCGGCGGACGGCACCATGGGCTGGCCCACGACCCACCCCGACGCCTTGATACACGTCGTCGTGAGCCGAGGTCTGGCGACGAGCTCTGTCACCGACACGAGCGTCGTGGTCACCGACGCGCTCGGCCAAGACGTGCCGGTGACGGTGCGGGTGTTCTACGGTGAGGCGAGCCATGTGCTCAACATCGCCCCGGCCAGCGGCGCCTGGGCCGCCGACACGGACTACACCGTCGATGTGCCCGGGGGCCTGTTGAGCTTTGACGGCGCGGTCCTGGAGGGCGCGCACCGCTTTGGCTTCTCTACCCGACCGCCGCCCGAGACTGTCCCCGAGCCTGTCAAAGAGGCGCCCGGGGGCTGCGGCGGCGGGTCGGCGGGGCTCGTCGTGGTCGGCCTGGGCGCGCTCCGGCGGCGCGCGCGCCGGGCTCACTCAGCGGCGGCTTCAGGGAAGGTGTAGGCCCCGACGACCTGCACCTCGACGCCCCAGTACTCAAAGCTGGTGTCGAAGTTGACCGTCCAGCCATCAAAGGTGGCCGTGGAGTCGAGGAGCTCGGCGGAGAACTCGCCGTTGTCTTCAGTGAAGCGGTAGACGAAGGCCCAGCCGTCGCCCAACGACAGGCCGCGGTAGTCGTTCTCTTCGATGTTGATCCAGCTACACACCTGGTTCTTGTCGAGCTTGGCCTCGTAGAAGTGGGAGCACGACGGGCAGGCCGCCTTCATCGCCGCGGCCGCCTCTTCGGACACGGCGACGGCCTCCTCGATCACCGTGTCGCCCTCGCAGCCGCTGCCCCAGACCTCGTAGGAGAAGACGAGCTCACCGGCGTAGCGGCTCGTGTCGGCGACAGGCTCCGGCGGCGTGGTGTCCTCAGGCGGGCTGGTGTCGTCGCCGCCGCCGCTGGTGTCGTCGCCGCCGCTGGTGTCGTCGCCGCCGCCGGTGTCGTCGGAGCTTGGGTCACCCGAGTCCGCGCCGCCGCCGCCGGTGTCGTCCCCGACGTCGAGGGTGATGGCGCCCTTGTTGCAGGCCGCGAAGACCAAGAAGAACAGCAGTGAGGGTGCTTGCCGCATGGGGGTCTCCAGAAGAAGAGGAGCAGTATAGCGAAGACGCAGAGGGGGGCGCCAGAACATTGGGCGCGCTATGACACGCTTATGTCCCTCAGCGTTGGAATCGTCGCGGCGATCGTGGCCGGCTTGGGCTGGGCGGCCCTGGACGTGCTGCGAAAGCAGCTCGCGGCGAGCCTGAGCGCGACGGTGCAGGCGGCCTTGCTGCTCTGCGGTCAGGCGCCGCTGTTTGTGGTCTGGGCCTTGTGGTCGGGCGCGACGCTGCCCGCCTCGGGGTACTGGGCGCCGGGGCTCGTGCTCGTCGGGATCACCGTGGCCGCCCAGGTGCTCTTCGCCGCCGCGCTCCAGGCCGGGGCCTTGAGCCTCACCATCCCGATGCTCTCGTTCACGCCCGCCCTGAGCGCGATCTTCGCCTGGGCCTGGCTCGGCGAGGTGCCGACGATCAAGCAGCGGATCGGCGTCGGGCTGATCGTGGTCGGCGCGCTCATCCTGCACGGCGGCCCAGACACCTGGCGCGCGCCGTGGCGGCTCTTGTTGGGCCCGCTGCGCGACCGTGGGGCGCGGCTGATGCTCATCGTCGCCGCCTTGTGGTCGCTCACGATCACCTTCGACAAACACTGCCTCGACTTCGCCGATCGCCCGGCCCACGCCGCGATTCAGAGCCTCATCGCGGCGACGAGCCTGCTCCTGGTGCTCGCAGCGCGGGGTGATCTCGGCGCGCTGCGCGGCGTGCGTCGGGTGTGGGGCACCTGGCTGGCCGCTGTCTTGGCCCTCGCCTTGGCCGTGGCGATGCAGCTCCTCGCCTTACAGAGCGTGCTCGTGAGCCTCGTCGAGGGCGTCAAGCGCAGCTTCGGCCTCATCTCCTCGGTGATCTTGGGCAAGGTCATCTTTCGTGAGGCCGTGACCCTGAACAAGCTCTTGGGCGTCGGCCTGATGGCCTTCGGCCTCTCGCGCCTGCTGTAAGCTCCAGACCCCAACGAGGCGCCGCTCCACACCGCCGTGCGCACCGGACGGAAGCTCCCGCCCGCTTGCCGTCCGGTAACCTCCCGCTTGACGCCCCAGGCGAGCGCAGCGGCGCCGAGCTTCTCCAGCGCAGCGACCCGCGCGGCGTCCAGTACGTCCACAAGGCGCTTCGCGGCGTCTGATGCAGCGTCCAGCAAGTCCACCAAGCTCTTGTTGGCGTCTGATGCAGCGTCCAGCATGTCCACCAAGTTCTTGTTGGTGGCTGATGCAGCGTCCAGCAAGTCCACCAAGTTCTTGTTGGTGGCTGATGCAGCGTCCAGCAAGTCCACCAAGTTCTTGTTGGCGGCAGATGCAGCGTCCAGCGTGTCTGCGCAGCTCTTCACGGAGGCGGTCGCGGCGGGCTTGGTGTTGGTGCGGTGCTCGTTTGGGCACCTCTCCTGAGCGCGCGCGCTGGCGTTGGCCCGCGCTGATCGTTTGGGCAACTCACCGCCCTAGACGCGGAGCGTTTCGCCGCCCTGAGCGCCGGCGTGAGGGTTCGTCGGGCGTGACGGGGGGCCACTTGTAACTGAACATGGGGCCTGTCAGCTTGGCTTTGGGTGCGTGTTGTTTGAGGCGCGTAGCGATATCTCGTGACGGGCCCAGAAGGGCGAAGACGTTCGCGCAGTGGCGTAGTGGTCAACGAGAGCGTCTTTGGCACAGACCTTGCGATGTTGTGAGCGTCGGCGCGCCGCGCAGACCGAGGTCAGCCCCTCGTGCGCTCACTCACTGGAGGTTCTTATGCCTGTTCAGCTCACCACCGTCTTCCCGAACAACCGCCGCGAGAAGGGCCTCTCGCTCACCCATGTGCTGGCCTTCGGAACGAGCGCCATGCCCGAGGTCGCCGCCGCGATTCAGTCCTGCGTCGGTGTCTCTGGGCCGCTCTACCTCAGCACCCTCGACGACCTACAGTCGAGCCGCGCGGCGCTGACGAACAGCCGCGACACCCGACGCAAGACGAAGAAGGCGGCCTACTCCGCCCTGCGGGACTTCATCAGCGCCGCCGAGCTGAACGGCGGCGAGGAGCTCAAGGTGGAGATCTTGCGCGAGCTGGGCGGCAAGGTCCCGAGCGAGCTGCAGAGTGGCTCCGCTGAGGCGCTGCACTTCGCCCTGAGCGAGTTCATCAACCGCGTCGAGGCCCGAGGGCTCAAGGTGCCCGGCGATCGGTTCCAGGCGCTCAAGGACGCGGTGGCGGCGCTGGAGTCGGCGCTGTTTGAGGCCAACGCCGCCGAGCAGCGCCGCGTTCAGCTCTCCGCCGACGTCGAGACCACGGAGGACCTGGCCGTGGCCGACTACCGCAAGCTGGTGCACATGCTCATCCCCATCGTGGGAGAGGACCGCTTGGGTCAGGTGCTCTACGCCTTCCCCAAACGTTAGGCCTGCAGAGCCTCACCGCCCGCGGGCTCCGCGGCCCCGGGCAGCAAGAGGAGGGGGGAGCGCCCGAGCGCGTCGTGCTCGCTCGGGTCGCCGAGAGGCGCCATACGGCCCATGCGGGCGCCTCGGCGCCAAGGCGCGGGCCGCGCCCGGCTGGCCCGCCTCGCGCTCTCCCTCGCCAGCGCTCAGTTCGTGGTCCCGTATACACTCCAGACGCGGGTGTAGTAGTAGGTCTTGGACGCGTAGGGGTAGGGGTACTCCTCATATCCGCCACCGGCGGTGAGCAGGCCTGTGGACTTGTCCCAGCTCGCCTCCCAGAGGGGGCTCCAGTCGCGGTAGTAGGGGCTGTAATAAACGAGCACCTCGTAGCCGTAGTAGTCCTCTTCATACCCAAAGGTGAACTCAATGTCGCTGCCATCGTGGCAGCCCATCGTGTCGGTGGAGGACGCCGCGTTGTACACCAGGGAATAGTCCAAGGCCCACTCACAGTCGCGGCAGGCTCGCCGCGTGCTGGCGGTCACCGCCGTCGTGTCAAACACGAGGTCGCAGGGGCGGGCCTTGGGGTCGGTCTCGAAGGCGTACTCAAAGGTGAAGGTCCCGGTGAACTCGGTGGGGATGGGCTCAACGCAGCCGGTCTCATCAGAGGCGCCGTCGCAGTCGTTGTCGAGGCCGTCGTCGCAGGTCTCGGGGGCGTCGGGCGAGATGTCCTCGTCGCTGTCATCACAGTCCGTCATCGACGCGCTGTAGCCGTCGAGGAGCGCGCAGTCGAGCACCACGCGCTCGCCGCCGTGGCCATCGGCGTCGGCGTCGAGATAGTAGGTGCGCAAAGCGCCCTCATCCGTCGCGCCGTCACAGTCGTTGTCGAGGCCGTCGGTGCAGCCCTCGGTCGCGTCTGGGGAGATCGTGGCGTCGTCGTCGTCGCAGTCCGTCGCCATGGCGGTGAACCCAGAGGTCAAGGCGCAGGCGAGGGTGGCCCCTGACGCCGCGCCGTGCCCGTCCTTGTCGCGATCCGCGTAGATCGTCATCTGCACCTCCTCGTCGGTGAGGCCGTCACAGTCGTTATCCAGGGCATCACAGCGCTCCGCCCTCATCGGCGAGACGTTGAAGTCCCCGTCATCGCAGTCATCGTCGCGGGTGACGTAGCCCTCGGGCGGGGCGCAGGCCCAGGCGACCTCCCCCGCGTCGCCGTGGCCATCGTTGTCCCCGTCTCGATAATACGGCAACTCGACGAGCTCATCCACGATCCCGTCACAGTCGTTGTCGCGCTCGTCGCAGGCCTCGGTCGCGCCGGGGAAACGTCCCTCGTCGTTGTCGTCACAGTCCCCCCGCACCGTCGAGAGCCCGTCGGTGAGCGCGCAGGCGAGCACCGCCGCGTCGCCATAGCCGTCGCGATCCTCATCGACGTAGAAGGTCTGGAGCACACCATCGTCGATCTTGCCGTCGCAGTCGTTGTCTCTCTCGTCGCAGGTCTCTTTGGCGCCGGGGTAGGTCGTCGGCTCGGCGTCGTCACAGTCCTGGTCGTTCTGGACCGCGCCCGCTGGGGCCGCGCAGGCCTCCACCGGCGCGCCTGGGTCGCCGAAGGAGTCGGCGTCGGCGTCGGCGTAGAAGGTGCTCAGCGCGCCCTCGTCGGCCTGGCCGTCGCAGTTGTTGTCGAGGCCGTCGCACACCTCGGCCGCGCCAGGGAAGACGGCGTCGTCGTTGTCGTCACAGTCAAGATCAGCCGCGGCGCCGTCGCCGTCTGCGTCAGCGGGGGCCGCTGCGGCGGAGTCATCCCCGGGGGGCTCGTTCGAGCTGTCTTTGTCGCCGCAGGCGGTGAGCAGGGCCAATATGGTAAAGCAGGCGGTCGAACGCATGATGTCCCCGGTGTCCCGCGCCGACTGGTGAATGTCTGTCGTGCGGCGAGGGCTCACGGGAAGAGAGCTGCGAGCGCTACAACTGGATCACCGCGCTCTGCGAGATCGCTCTAACGCCAGGGCCTCCTCCGCAGAGGCGACCAAGACGAGCACCTCCTCATCGTCGGGCGCCATCCAGGCCGCCGGGCGCAGGGTGCGCACGGCCTCGGCGTTGCGGTTCACGTCAAGGAGCATGAGGCCCAGGCGCAAGCGGATGCGCAGGTCGCCCCGGTTGTCGGCGAGCAGGTCTTGCATCACCACGATGGCGTCGTCGCTGCGGCCCAAGGCCCAGTCCACGTCGGCGCGCAGGGCGCGGGCCCACATCGAGCCCGGGAGCTGCTCGACGGCGTGGTCGCTCAGGGCGTCGGCCTCCTCCAGCCGTCCTTCAGCGAGGGCGACCTCGGCCAGCGACAGCGCCAGCTCGACGTTGTGGGGGTCCTCAGCCCACCACCGCTGGGCGAGCTCCGCGCCGGCCTCGACGTCGCCGAGGTGCAACAGCGCCCGCACCTGCAGCGAGCGCGCCCGGGGGCTGTGCGGCTCTAAGGCGAGCGCCTCCTCTACCCAGTCGAGCACGCCCGCGAGGTCGCCCATCGACTCGTAGAGCTCGGCGAGGTCAAGGGCCGTGATGGAGCTGGGCATCGCCCGATACAGATCGACGCCGACGGAGATGGCCTCCTCT
>JBEAVX010000397.1:0-3814 GCA_041160755.1 Pseudomonadota bacterium | reverse complement strand
CCAAAGAGATGTGCGACTCCATCGACAACAACTGCGACGGGCTCACCGACGACAGCACGAGCTCCGACGCCTCCACCTGGTACCAAGACGCCGACAAAGACGGCTACGGCACCACGAGCGTCACCCAGCTCTCGTGCTCCAAGCCCTCGGGCTACGTCGGCAACAAGAAGGACTGCGACGACACCGACAAGGCGATCTACACCGGGGCCACCGAGGTCTGCGACACAGAGGACAACGACTGTGACGGCAGCATCGACGAGTCCGACGCCTCCGACGCGAAGAGCTGGTACAAAGACTTCGACAAGGACGGCTACGGCGACCCCAGCTCGGTCACCAAGTCGTGCACCTCGGTCTCGGGCTCGGTGAGCGACAACACCGACTGCGACGACAAGGACGATGAGGTCTACCCCGGCGCGCCGGAGCTGTGCTCGGGCACCGACGTGGACTGTGACGGCGTGGACCCGAACGTCTGTGAGGACTGCCTGGAGGCGCTCAGCGACGGCTACACCGCCGATGGTCTGTACACCATCGACACCGACGGGGCCTCGGGGGCCCTCTCGCCGGTCGAGGTGTACTGCGACATGACGACGGACGGCGGCGGCTGGACGCTCGTGCAGCGCACCCTGTGGGACTGGAACGACTCCAAGCTCCTGCTCACGGGCTACTCCACCTGGTACGGCAGCACCTTGGGCGACGCCGACACCGGAGAGGCCTTCCGCCTCGCCGGGCGGTCTTGGCCCACGGTGGGCGCGAGCGGCGACATGCTGGCCGTTCATTACGCCCGGGACCGGTCGAGCACCACGGACTGTGATCCTCTGTACTACACCGGCGACGGCGGCGCCTGGAGCGTCACGTCGAGCGCCACGTCCTACAGCGGGTGGACGAGCACCGTCACCTTGGCGAACACCACCGCCCTGTCCACCACAGACTCCGGGGCCTCCTCGTACTGCGTGACCGGCTACAACGCCATCCCCTGGTTCTACACGTCCTGCTGCACCACCTGCCCGACCTTCTTGGGCGGCTACTGGACCGACAGCGCGCACCCCATGGCGAGCTACCTCGACAGCACGAAGGACCACTACGGCAAGACCACGGCGAACACCTGCCCCTCGGGCAACGCCGTCGTCAGCAGCGGCTACGAGGGCGTGAACACGATGGAGATCTACCTGCGCTGAGCGGGGAGATCTCCCGGTGCTTAGGCGTCGCGCAGCTCCGCCAGGGCCAAGGCCACCTGGCGGCGCAGCTCATCGGTGAACGCGCGGCGCTCGTTCTCCGAGAGGTACTGCGCGGCGACCTCCGTGGTGCGGAGCACAAGATCCTGGACCACGTTCAGCGCGGCGCTGAGCGTGGCCGCCCGGGCCGGGTCGATGGGCCGGGGCTCACCGCGCAGGCTGCGCTGGGCCTCGGCGTACAGCTCGCCCCGGGCCTTCGCCCGCTCCGACGCCGTGCCCACGGGGCCCGCCGCCATGATCGCGGCGAGGGGGTCCATCGTGGGGGCCACACCGTGCGAGGTGGCCGGTGAGACGCCGGGCGCCACGCCGCGCGCCATCGGCATCGGCGCGGGCATGGCGTCGGCGATGGCCTCGGGCGCCTTGATCACCGCCTCGCGGAGCCCCGAGAGCTGCTGCACGAGCTGATCCATCCGCAGGGCCGCCCCCGCGTCGGTCTTGGGCGCCTCGTACAGCTTGCGGATGGCGATGATCTCTTTGGTGAGCGCGATGAGCACCTTGCGGGTGGGGTCGAGCGTCGGGGTGTTGAGCGCGGCGACCACGCCCACGAGCGTCTCATTCAGCGCGCCGAGGCGGGCGTCGAGCTCTTTGGGGGTGCCCGCCGTGAGCGCGGCCTGCACGGCCTGGAGGTTCACCGTGAGCGTCTCGTTGAGCGCATCCAGGCGGCTCGTCGTGCCTTCGCTCGCGCGCAGGGCCTCGCTCACCGAGAGGAGCGTCTGGTTCAGGTTGTCGAGGCGGGTGACCGTGGCCTGGCTGGCGCTCGGGTCGACCAAGGCCGCCTGAATGCCGCCGAGCGCCCGGCTCAGCCCGCCGAGCTGGGCGTCTGTGCTGGAGTGATCCTTGACCGCGAGGTGAATCCCTTGCAGGGCCTCCCGCAGCCCGTCGAGACGGGACTGTGTGGCGTTCGTCGCGCTGGTGTCGCGCAGGGCGGCGTGAATGTCGCCCAGGGCCCCGTGCAGGTTGTCCAGGCGGGTCTGGGTGGCTTTGCCCTCGGCCAAGGTCTCCTGAATGTTCTCCAGGCGCTCACCCAACGCCCCCAGGCTGCCGGTGAGCCGGTGGACCGGGTCGTCGTCTTTGCCGCCCATGGACTTGAGGCGGCGGAACTCCTTGAGGATGCCGAGCCAACGCTCCCGCTGCTCCTCAGTGATGCGCCCGCGCAGCTCGGCGAGCTTGAGCATGTTCTGCTCGGCGCCCGTGGTCAAGGTCTGGGACTCTCCGGCGTAGTGGTCGTCGATGAGACGCTCCAGCTCGGCCTCGTTCATCGCCGAGACCACTTTCTCCGCCATCTTGTTCATGTTGCGGTACGAGCCCTGGAGCTTAAACGGCGGCTCTTGGCGGTAGCTGTCCTCTTGCGCGGCGGAGAGCACATACTGCTGGTTCACCTTGAGCACGACCTGCTGGATGGTGAACAGACGTTTGAGCACGGCGGTGATCTCGCCGATCTCGACGGCGCTGTAGCTGTGCGAGAGCTCGGCGGGGTTGATCTCTTCGCCTTTGGCGATGCGGATGAGCTTGTAGACGTCGTCTTGGCTGCGGGAAGACAGCGGCGCCAGCACGGCGTTGGAGGTCAGCGCGTTCTCGACGTAAGACATCCCGAAGACCTCCTCGCGGCCCTCCAGGATGTCGCCGAGGTTGTAGGTGTCGGCGCGGTTCGCCAGCATGTCGGGGATGCGGAACTTCTCGCCGGTCTCGGTGTAGGGGTTGCCGGCCATCACCACACAGAACTTCTTGCCGCGCAGGTCGTAGGTGCGGGTGCGACCGTTCCACACACCCTCGACCCGCCGGGTGCCGTCACAGAGCGAGATAAACTTCTGGAGCAGCTCGGGGTGGGTGTGCTGGATGTCGTCGAGGTACAACATCACGTTGTTGCCCATCTCGAAGGCGAGGTTGATCTTCTCAACCTCCTGCCGCGCGGTGGCGTTCGGGGCCTCGGCGGGGTCAAACGAGTGCACCGAGTGGCCCAAGGACGGGCCGTTCACCTTCATGAACACCAAGCCCAGTCGGCTCGCGACGTACTCCATGAGCGTCGTCTTGCCGTAGCCGGGGGGCGAGACGAGGAGCAAGAGGCCCATGAGGTCGGTGCGTTTTCCGGCGCCCGCCGCGCCCATCTGTTTGGCGAGGTTGTCGCCGACGACGGGCAGGTACACGTCGTTGATGAGCTTGTTGCGCACGAAGCTCGACATGACCCGGGGGGTGAACTCGTCGAGGCGCAGGCGCTTGCGGTGCCGCTCGACCAAAGAATGACGCAGGGCCCGGTAGTTGAGGTACGCGGGCACCCGCTCCTCAATAAACACGGTCAGGCGGCCCAGGAGCTCGTCGAGCTGCAGGCGGATGGCGCGGTCTTTGATGCGCGGGTGCTGGCCCAACATCCCGGGGATGTCTACGGTGGTGAGCGCGTTGGAGACCTGCCAGTCGATGAGGCGCTCGGTGCACAGCCGCGCGGCGGCCTCGTCGACACACTGGGCGAGCTGGGCGCGGCGGTCGGCGTCGGTCTCTAAGCTCAAGCAGGCGTCGAGCCAGGCCCGGGCGAGGCCAAAACGTTCGCGGGGATCCTTCTCTAAGGCGCGCAGATCCTCGTCAAAGCC
>JBEAVX010000379.1:0-2545 GCA_041160755.1 Pseudomonadota bacterium | reverse complement strand
GGCGAAGACATCCACCGCCGCACGGCGTCGGAGGTCCTCGGCGTGCCCCTCGATCAGGTGACCCCGGCCCAGCGCAGCGCCGCCAAGGCGATCAACTTCGGCATCGTCTACGGGATGAGCGCGTTCCGCCTCGCGAACGACCTGCGCATCCCCCAGCACGAGGCCAAGGCCTACATGGACGGCTACTTCGCCCGGTACCCCGAGGTGCGCCGCACCATGGACGCGGCGATCGAGTCCGCGCGCACCACGGGCTACGCCCAGACCTTGTACGGCCGCCGCCGCCCCATCGCCGATCTCGGCTCCCGGAACGCCCGGGACCGCATGGCCGCCGAGCGGGTGGCGATCAACACCCCCATTCAGGGCTCCGCCGCCGACATCATCAAGCTCGCCATGGCCCGGGTCTTCCACCGCCTGCGCGCCGAGGCCCCCACCTCGAAGCTGCTGTTGCAGGTCCACGACGAGCTCCTGTTGGAGGTGCCCGAGGCCGACGTGGCCCGGGTCGCCGCCTTGGTGAAGGCCGAGATGGAGGGCGCCGTAGCGCTGTCCGTCCCGCTCAAGGTCGACACCGGCTGGGCCCAGACTTGGGCCGAGGCCCATTAGCCGTTACGAGAGTCCCCTCGCCTGCACCCCTTCGGAGTCACGGATGGCCCCCCCAGACCCACGCGCAGAGGATCGAGAGGTCGTCGAGGCCGTGCTTGGCGGCGACGCCGCCGCGTACCGCTTCCTCGTAGAGCGGTACCAATCCCGCGTCTACGCCATGGTCTGCGGCATGGTCCGCGACCGCGAAGAGGCCCGGGATCTCACCCAGGAGGCCTTCGTGAAGGCCTTCAACAACCTCGACCGCTTCCGCCTGGAGTCGAGCTTTTACACCTGGATGTACCGAATCGCGATGAACGTCGCGATCGACCACCTCCGCAAACACAACAAGCGCCGCACGTCGGAGTTCAACGAGGACGTCGCCGCCCGAGACAACGACGGCGTGCTCGACCCCGGCCACACCTCGATGGATCCCCGCAAGATCCTTGAGCGCAAGCGCCTGCACAAGAAGATCCACGACGCCTTGGAGACCTTGAGCCCCGATCACCGGCAGATCATCCTGCTCCGTGAGGTCGAGGGCATGGCCTACAAGGAGATCGCCGACACCTTGGAGATCGCCGAAGGCACGGTGATGAGCCGCCTGTTCTACGCCCGGCGGAAGCTCCAGCAGGCCCTCAAAGACGAGGCCCCCGAGGGTCTCCCGCCCGTGACCGGCGCTTGAACCACCGATCGTGCCATGACGTGAATGTCGCAGATTGTCGCGATCCTGGTGAATGAAGCCCCGGCCTCCTCGTCACTGCCCCCGAATCCCCCCTCAACCTGCGGAGAGCGAATGCGCCAAGGCCACGACAGCGAGCTGACTCGCGCCGACGCGCTCTTGATGCTCGCCCTTGACGGTGAAGCGAGCGAGGCCGAGCGCGCCGAGCTGCTCGCCCTCGCCGAGCACGACGATCGCCTCGCCGCGCTGGGTGAGCTTCGTGAGGCCCTCCAAGACGCCTTGGCCGATTGGCGTGACGACTCCGTCGATGTCGTCGCCGCCGTGCTCATGGCCATCGGCGCTGAGGATGACTGGTCACCCGTCGCCAGCGCGCTTCGGGAGTCCGTCACCGTCGAGGCGCCCTTTGACGTGAGCGACCTGGTGATGGCCGCCATCACGCCGTCGCCGGAGCCCGAGCCCGACATGCTGCTCTCGGCGCTCGTGGACGGTGAGCTCTCGATGGAGCTGCGCCGTGGGGTCACCGAGCGCCTGCGGGTCA
Organism: Pseudomonadota bacterium; assembly: GCA_041160755.1. Taxonomy (GTDB): domain Bacteria; phylum Myxococcota_A; class UBA796; order UBA796; family CAJQPC01; genus JADKFE01. The sequence continues at coordinate 752 of JBEAVX010000379.1, read as the reverse complement.
ACCGCGACGCCTTGGACACGCTGAACACCTTCGCCGAGCAGGGCCGGATGGTGCGTGAGGGCATGGCCGAGCGTGTGGCCGACGTGGACCTCAGCGCCGTGTGGCCCGCCGTCGCCGCCCAGATCGGCCTCACCGACCCCGACCACGTCCCCGGCTGGGAGCACACGAGCGCCTTGGTCAAAGAGGCCGTGCTCGCCCAGAGCGCGCTCAGCGCCCAAGAGGAGGTCGCGCTCACCGCGGCGATCCTCAACACCTTGCCCCGGCCCAAGCCCGTCGTGGTCGTCATGCCCCCGCCGGAGCCCGTGCCCCTCTGGAAGATGCTGCTCACCAACCCGACGCTCATCGCGGCGGTGTTCGCGGCGGTGATGATGACCGTCATCCAGTTTCAGAGCCAACGCACCTCGATCCTCGACCAGCCCGCGACCAAGCCCGAGCTGGTCGCCCAGATCACCGAGCCTTTCGCCGATCTCACCATCCAAGGCGACAACGAGGTCGAGGTCACCTCGCTGGAGTACGCCTCGGACGTGGTCGTGCAGGTCATTCAGCTAGACGACGGCGCGCCGGTCCTCCTCATGTTTGATGAGGGCGAAGGCGACGAAGGAGCCACCTTATGATCCACCTCTCCCGGCTGCTGCTGCCCCTCGCGCTCCTCCTCGGCCTCGCCGCGCCCTCCGCCGCGCTCGCCCAGACCAAGCCCCCGCAGCCTCGGCCCCCGGCCACCGCCCAGCCTCGGCCCCAGGCCGCGCCCCAGC
>JBEAVX010000378.1:0-6670 GCA_041160755.1 Pseudomonadota bacterium | reverse complement strand
CCCTTGGGCCTGTCCCCCCGCCCTCGCCGGAGCCTGCTCCGTCGCCGCCGTCCTCATCACCCTGGCCCCGCAGAGACCGGTTGACCTCAGCGTGTCCAGCCCAGGCGCCTCCTTGCCGACGAGCCTCGGCGCGCGGCACGGCGTCCCGCGCCCGCTCTCGCCGGAGGAGACGAGCTACCTGGAGAGGTTCGGCGGCCACGTCGAGAAGCGGCTCTACGATGGCGACGGGGACAGGCCCTCTCTCGTCCTGTTGCTGCGCACCACGGCGCCTCTGCGCCACCTGCACGAGCCCTCTGTGTGCCTTCGCGCCGCCGGAAACACCGTCGAGTATCTGGGCGTGCGCCACGACCTCTCACCCACCGTCACCTGGCGGGCGACGAGCCCCGACGGGCAGGTCTACCGGGTGCAGGCCAGCTTCTTCTCCGAGCGTGGGGAGTGGGCGAGCTCCGGCGCCGAGGCCGCCTGGCGCTGGCTCGGCGCGCCCGGCACCTCTTGGGCCATGCTCCAGCGGATCACCCCGTGGGCGCTGTGTGAGGACGACCCCACCCCCTGCCTGAGCCTGGAGCGAGAGCTGGCCCAGGCCCTCGATCTGCCGCCGTCGCCCCATGATTCATCACAGACGAACCCCTCTACCCTCGCGTCCACCCCCTGAACCCGGAGCCCGTCATGCTTCATCTGCTCACCCTCACGCTGTGGAGCGCCTCCGCCTTCGCCTTCACGGAGACCCCCGCCGGAGGCACGATGGAGGCGCTCAGCGCCCGTGGGGAGGTCACCACCCTGCCGATGCTCAAGAGCGACGTGACCGTGCGCATCTCCGGGGATCTCGCCACGGTGAGCCTGATCCAGACCTTCCACAACCCCAACGAGGGGGATCTGAGCGCCCGCTACCTCTTCCCGATGCCTGAAGACGCCGCGGTCTACAGCATGTTGTACAAGGTCGGCGACCTTGTGGTGGAGGGGACGATCCGCGAGAAGCACGTCGCCCAGGCCGAGTTTGATCAGGCCAAGGCCGAGGGCAAACAGGCGGCGCTGCTCACCCAGCACAAACCGAACGTCTTCACCCAAGACATCGCCAACCTGCCCGGCGGTGAGACCGTGCAGGTCGAGATCCGCTACGCCCAGCCCGTGCCGATGCTCGACGGCGAGTACACTTGGCACTTTCCGATGGTCGTGGGGCCCCGTTACCAGCCTGGGGACGCGGGCACACTCCCCGGCGCCGCGCCAAGCCTGAGCCAGTGGACCGTCGCGGCCTCTTCAGAGGTGGCCCTGCCCGAGACCATCGACGCCGACCGTGTGCGCCTGCGGGTGCTCCTCGACGGCGGCGCCCCGGTCTCCGACCTCCAGAGCCCGTCTCACCCCGTCGTGATCACCGAGGACGGCGCCCAACACCGCACGGTCCACCTCGCGACGGATCGCACCCTCGACAACAAGGACTTCGTGCTCACCTACCGTCTGGGCGGCGAGCGGCTCGCGGCGGCGGTGACCACAAACGGCGACGGCGGCGAGGGCGTGGTGAGCCTCTTGTTGAGCCCGCCCACGTCGATCCCCGCCGAGCGGCAGATCCCCCGTGAGCTGGTGTTTGTGCTCGACACCTCCTGCTCGATGAGCGGCGCGCCGATGGAGACCAGCCGTCTGTTCATGGAGGAGGCGCTCAAGACCTTGGGCGAGCACGACAGCTTCCGGATGCTCAACTTCTCGTCCAGCGTCGGGGCGCTGGCGCAAGAGCCCCTGCGGGCCACCCCGGAGAACCTCAAGCTGGCGCGGCGACACCTCCAGCACCTCGACGCCGGGGGCGGCACAGACATGCGCCTGGGCATCGAGGCCGCCTTGGGCCAAGAGGCCGAGCCCGGCGTGATGCGTGTCGTCGTGTTCTTGACCGACGGCTACATCGGCAACGAGGGCGACATCATCCCCTTGGTGGAGCGCCTTCGGGGCGACGCGCGGCTGTTCTCGCTGGGGGTCGGCAGCTCCGTGAACCGCTGGCTCCTGGAGGAGCTCGCCCGGGCCGGGCGCGGCGTGGCCCGCATTGTGCTGGATGACAGCCAAGCCCAAGACGCCGCCCGCGCCTTGGCCCAGCGCATCGCCGCCCCGGCGCTCACCGACCTGCAGATCGTGTGGGGTGACGCCCCGGTGGAGCAGGTGAGCCCGGCGCGGCTGCCCGATCTGTTCATGGGCCAGCCCGTGCGGGTGCTCGCGCGTTACACCCGAGGCGGCCGTTACCCGGTGATCGTTCGTGGGCGCCAAGGGGATGAGATCGTTGAGCTTCGTGTGGACCTCGTCCTGCCCGAGCGCAGCGACGGCGGCGCCGCCCTGCCGACCTTGTGGGCCCGAGGCCTCATTCAAGACCGCATGATCGACTACCTCTCCCCCTTCGCCGACGAGACGCGCCGCGCGGCCTTAGAGAAGGAGATCACGTCCTTGGGCTTGGAGCACCACCTCGTCACCCAGTGGACCTCGTTCGTGGCGGTGGCCCATGAGGCCCAGCTCGCCCAAGGCGGCGGCCCGACGGTGAACGTCGCGACGCCGACGCCAAGCGGGGTGACGGCGTACAGCGGCGGCGGGTTCTCCGGCGTCGGCGGCGCCACCCCGGAGCCCGCCACGGGCCTCGCGCTCACGCTGCTCGCCGCCGGGGCGGCCTGGGCCGGTCGTAAACGTGGCCAAGCGTAGGAGATCTGGGGGATTCTTCGGCCCGGACCCTCACGCAGGCTGCTATCCTAGGGCTCCCACCCCTCCAAAGACGGAGCCTCGATGCGCTTCACCCTGCTCTTCGCCCTCGCCCTCGTCGCCTGCAAAGACGACGGATCCAGCACGACCGACAGCGGGATCCCCCCCGCCGACTCCGGCGCGGATCCCGACAACGACGGCGACGGCGTGCCCGCCAGCGAAGACTGCGACGACAACAACCCCGACGTCTCCCCCAGCGCCGCTGAACAATGTGACGGCCTCGACAACAACTGTGACGGCAACATCGACGAGGGCGTGCTGAGCACCTTCTACGCCGACGCCGACGCCGACGGCTACGGCGATCTCACCCAGCCCACAGACGCCTGTGAGCAGCCCACCGGCGCCGCCGCCACCGGCGACGACTGCGACGACACCAACCCGGCGATCCACCCCAACGCTGAAGAGACCGACTGCGCCGACCCCACGGACTACAACTGTGACGGCTCGACGGGCTTCGCCGACGCGGATGCCGACGGCTGGCCAGCCTGCCAAGACTGCGACGACACCGACGCCGGTGAGAACCCCGACGCCGTCGAGATCTGCGACGAGAGCGATGACGACTGTGACGGCTTGGTCGATGAGGACGTGACGGTGACCTTCTGGGCCGACACCGACGCGGACGGGTACGGCGACCTCGACTTCCCCATTGAGTCCTGCGCCTTGCCCGACGGCTACGCGGTGAACGACGAGGACTGTGACGACTCCGACGCGCTGGTGAACCCCGGCATCACCGAGATCTGCGATGAGCGGGATGACGACTGTGACGGTGAGATCGACGAGGGCGTGACCATCACCTACTACGCCGACACCGACGGCGACGGCTTCGGCGACCTCGACGCGCCTGTGGAGGCCTGCGCGCTGCCCAGCGGCTACAGCGACGACGCCGAGGACTGTGACGACTCCAGCGCCGACATCTCCCCCGACGACACCGAGCTGTGCGACGGCGTAGACAACGACTGTGACAGCGACGTGGACGAGCCCGACGCCATCGACGCCGCGATCTGGTTCGCCGACGACGACGGCGATCAGTTCGGCGACCCCGACGCCAGCACCGCGGCCTGCGAGGCGCCCACGGGCTTCGTGGACGACGACACCGACTGCGATGACGCCGACGCCGACACCTTCCCCGGCGCCGCCCCGGAGGATGACAGCGCGGCCTGTATGACCGACGCCGACGAGGACGACTACGGCGATGACGCGCCGAGCGCCTCGGCCGTGGCGGGCTCGGACTGTGACGACGCCGACGCCACCGTCTACCCTGGCGGCGCTGAGGACGGCGGAGACGGCTCTGACGCTGGGGACGGCCTGGACAACGACTGTGACGGATACGATGACGAGGGCCTTCTCTACGGATCCGGCGGCGACGGCGCGGCGAGCGTGACGAGCGACACGGCCTGGGAGGACCTCGGCGGGGCCTGCACTGTCGTCAGCGCGGTGAGCAGCGGCGCGGTGACCGTGTCGGATGCCAGCGAGTTCGCCGTGGGGGACAAGGCCCTGCTCGTGAACCTCCAGGGCGCGAGCGGCAAGACCACAAACGTCGGCGCCTGGGAATTGCTCGACGTGGCGTCGGTGACCGGCTCAAACGTCTCCTTCGTCACCGCCCCCACCCGCACCTACGGGAACAGCTCCAACACCGACCTCAGCGGCCAGTCCGTCGCCTTGTTCCGGGTGCCGCAGCTCCTCGACCTCAACCTGGGCGCGGGCGCGACGATCTCCGCCGATCCGTTTGACGGCGACTGTGGCGGCGTCGTGGCCTTGCTCGTGGCGTCCACCGCGCGCATCTCGGGCACGATCAGCGCCGAGGGGCTGGGTTACGCGGGCGGCGCGCAGAACACCACCTACGCCTCCACGGGCCAGTCCGGCGAGGGCACCACGGGCGCGGGCAGCAAGACCTACCTCGGCAACGGCACCGCAGGCGGCGGCGGCGGGCTGAGCGCGTCGTCTTGCTCCAACTGTGAGGGCAACGGCGGCGGCGGCGGGCACGGGACGGCGGGCGAGGCCGGTGAACAGTCGAACCCCACTCTGGGCTATGGCGGCGTCGGCGGCACCACCTACGGGGACGTGGCGCTCTTGGCCTTGACCTTGGGCTCGGGCGGCGGCGCCGGGGCCCTGGACCAGTCGAGCGAGAGGGGCATCGGCGGGTCCGGCGGCGCGGGCGGCGGCGCGCTGTTGCTCTACGCCCGAAACCTCACCGTGCTGAGCACCGGCCTGCTCACGGCGGCGGGCGAAGACGGCGAGATCGGCTGCGCGGAGTTCTCCAACTGGTGCGGCACCGCGGCGAGCGGCTCCAGCGCGTCCGAGGCCGAGGCCGGCGGCGCGGGCGCGGGCGGCTCGCTCTACGTCGCGTCCACCACGGCCGTCGTGAGCCCCGACACCCTCGGCGCCCTGGGCGGCCTCGGCCAGCTCAGCGGCTCGTCGTGGGCGAAGTACAGCGGCGACGGCGGCGACGGCCGCGTGCGCCTGGACCTCGGCACCCTCAACGGCGTCGGCGCGTCGAGCGCCGCGACCGAGGCCGCGGCGGTCTGTGAGCCGGATCCGGGGACGATCGGGGCGCTTTGAGGGAGCGGCGCGTCTGACCCGAACCTCTCTGAGGCGTCACCGGACGCCCGGCGCCACCTCGGAGAGCCCACGGCCAGCCTCAACCGCCAGCGCCGCGCAGACCGGAGCGCGGCCTCAGCGGCTCACCGCATCACCGAGCGCTTCGCGTCGAGGGAGGCCGCGCCCTCGTCCAGGCGGGCGGTGAGCTTGTCGAGGGTCTCTTGTAGGGCGACCTCGCTCGGGCGGCCCATGGCCTCGCGGACGAGGCCGAAGCGGTACTCAAGCTCGGTCGCGAGGCGGGGGTCTACGTCGCGGCGGATGAGGGGCTCAAGCTCGGGGGCGAAGGAGCCGCGACGCACGGCGTCGACCTCGGCCTTCGCGCCCTCTTTGTCTCCGGCGCGCCAGCGGCGCATCGCCTCGTCGAGCCCGGCCCGCACGGTGAGCGCGCGCTGGGTCCACAGGCCGTCGGTGTACACGGACGCCGCCGCCGGGAGCACCGGAGGCTCCTCGGAGGGATCAGCGGGCGCGGGCGGGGCGCCGCTGCAGGACCAGAGCACCAGGATCCACAGCATGGAGCGCGGATAACCTGCCTCGGGCGACCGCGCCGCGCGGATCACGGCAAACTGAAGCCGAGGACGGTGCCCCCGGCGGCGATCACCCCCAAGAACACCCCGGTCATCACCGTCGCCCCGACGAGCCCGCCGCCCACCGCCGCCAACGCCGCTCGGGAGCGCGCCGCGTCTTGGTAGCCCTGGACGTAGCCGTTGCGGTAGTCCGCTGGGCGGGTGCTCCAGTCGGCGTTGAGCGGCGGCGCCGGGGGGTTGGCGGCGTAGTGGATCACCGGGGTCAACGCGATGGGCAGGCTCAACGCGCCGCCGCAGGGCCCAAACGCCAAGAGCACCGCGCCCCCGGCGACGCTCCCCGCGCAGCCCCCGGCGGCGGGGCGCAACCAGTCGAGCTCCTGGGCGTCGGCCCCGCCGTCGAGGAGGCCCTGGCCATAGCTGTCGGCGGCCAACGGGGGCGGCTCCGTGGCCAAGGCGACGCCGAGCAGCGCGAGGCCAAAGACGCCCATGGCTCAGAGCGGGATGAAGAGGTTGTCCGTGGCGAGGCCGACGACCACGAGCCCCCCGACGGCGACGGCCGTGCCGACCCCGGCGCCCAACATCGCCGCGCTCGTGCCGACGAGCTGCCTCCGCGCCCGCCGCGACTTGTCGTAGCCCTCGGCGTAGCCCAAGGCGTAGGGGGGTGACGCGCCATGCCAGGGCCCCATCGGCGGCTCGACGGCGGGGCGGGTCTGGGCGAGCACGCTCGGGCCCAAGCAGGCCCCGACGATCAGCGGCGCGCCGGCCACCCCGGCGCAGCCCACCGACGCCGCCATGAGCCCAAAGCCGACCCCAAAGGACCGCGC
>JBEAVX010000365.1:0-3525 GCA_041160755.1 Pseudomonadota bacterium | reverse complement strand
CCAAGAGGTCCGCGTGGTGGCGTTTGGCGCGCTTGATCTGCGCCGCCCGGGCGAGTCGCCGCGCTGGGGCGCGGTGAAGGTCAACGCCAAGATGCCCATCGAGGTGAAGACCGAGCCGGGCTCAAGCCTCGTCGTGCGCATCGGCGGGCGCAGCTACGGCCCGGTCGTCGCCGGCGCCGATGGCCTGCTCGCGCTCTCCGTCGAGGTTCGCGCCGGGGAGGTGCTCGGCGAGGCCACCTTAGAGGACAAGGCCGGCAACCGGCAGCGCACGACGCTCACCCTGGTGCGGAACCCGCGCCCGAGCCTCGTGGCGATGATCGGCGGCCCCGCGCGCCAAGGCGCCGCCCCGCCGCCGCTGTGGGTGCACGCCTTAGACGCCCAAGGTCGCCCCTGGACGGGGGAGACGCCGAGCTGCCGGGCCGCGGGCGGTGAGCGCCTCACGCTGCGCGCCGTAGAGCCCGGCGTGTGGAGCGCGCGGCTGCCCGAGGAGCTCGTCGAGGACGCCTTCGAGCTGCGCGTAGACTGCGCGCTGGGCGACCGCCTGGCCCTGAGCACCGCCCGCGCGCCCTTGGACCGGGGCACGCCGGCGCGCATCAGCCTCGCGGTGTGGCCCACGGAGCTCTCGGCGGATCTGCCGGTCTCCCAGGTGCGGGCGTCCCTCGAAGATCGCCGGGGGGAGCGCCTCAACGTCGATGGCCTGAGCCTCGCGGCCGAGTTTGGCGGCATCAGCGGCGTGGCCGCAGAGGGCCAGTCCTTACGCGCCGACCTCACCGCGGACAGCACGGGCCCGGAAGACGCCGTGATCGGCACCTGGCGCTCGCCGCCGGGCCAGGGGGAGCCGTGGGAGCTGCGCCTCTTCGCCACGGCGGCGCCGGGCGGCCTGCTGGTGCTCGCGAGGCCCCTGGATCGCGCCGGGCGGCCGCTGGTGGGGCGCTCCGTCACGCTGCGTGTCGGAGACAAGACCCTCTCGGCCGTCACGTCGGAGACCGGCTGGGCGCGCTGGGCGCTGCCGACGCCTGCGGCGCCGGGTGTGGTCGAGGCCGAGGTCGGCGCCTTACGCCGGCGCGTGATCGTCGCGCCCGGGCTCATCCGCGCCGTTCCCGACCCCACCGCCCCCGAGCTGAGCGCCCGCGTCCCGGTGACCCTGCGTGTGGGCCGGGTGAGCGCCGTCTCCGTGAGCGTCGAGCCCCGGCAGGTCTACGCGGGGCCGCAGAGCTACGCCGACGTGCGCGTGATGCTCGTGGACCGCGCCGGTCGCGCCGTCCCCGACGAGGCCCTGCTCATCGAGACCGATCTCGGCCAGGTAGAGCCCGCCCGCCCCGCGCCAGATGGGGGCTACGTCGCCCGCTGGACCCCGCCGCCGGGCGTCACCAACGGCCTCGTGAAGATCCGCGTGCGCTCGGTCAACGGCGCCTTCCCCGAGACCCAGACGACCTTGGACCTCCTCCCGCGCCCGATCAGCCTCGCCCCGGCGGTGAGCCTGGGGTGGATCACCTCGTTGGGGGCCGTGAACGCGCCGCGCCTCGGCGTTCAGATCGACCGCCGCGTCGCCGACGTGGCCTTGCCGCTCTACGCCCGGGTGGGCTTGGGCTGGTACATGACCCGGGACGCCGTGAGCGACCCAGACCGGGGCGGCGAGGTGACGCTCTCTGCGCAGGCGCTGAGCGTGAGCGCCCTCGCGGTGCTGCGTCGTGAGCGTGGGCCCTGGGCGAGCTGGCTCGGCGGCGGCCTCGGCGTGACTCCTCTGCTGATGAGCGCATCGTTGGACGGCGCACCGCTGTACTCGGGCCTCGGGATGCCGCTCCCCGGCCCCGTCGGGGTGGTCGGCGCGGGCCGCCGATGGTCCAACGGCGAGGTCTTCGGAGAGCTCGGCGGCTACGGCGCGGTGCTGCGCGGCTCGGAGTTTGGTTATGAAGGTCAGCTCGGAGGCTTTGCGTTCAGCCTCGGATACCGCATAATCTATTAAAACGTCATCAGGAGCGTCCGACCGAGGAGGTCCTATCTCCCTGAGCTTCCAACACGCCGCCGCCCGCGGGGCCCACCTCATCGGTGGGCTCGTGGTCGTGCTCGCCGTGGGCTGCACCCCGGCGCTGCCCGAGGCGTCGTTGGAGGCCGTAAGCCCGAGCTGGGGTTGGGTTGGCGAAGAGACGCTCATCACCGTCGAAGGGGAGGCCCTGCTCCCCGGGCTCAGCGTTCAAGGCGGCCTCGGCGGCGAGGTCAGCGTAGACGCCCAGTTCAGCGCGGCCTTGGTGCGCGACGACACGCGGCTGCCCTTGGCGGCGGTCGAGCTCACCGAGTACGACCTGCTGACCGCGCGTGTCCCGAGCGGCCAGCCGACGGGCCTGTACGACCTGGAGGTCACCACCCCCCAAGGCGACGTGTTGACCCTCGCGGACTCCTTCACCGTGAGCGCCACCCGCGCCGACCGCATCGGCCTCGACTACGAGTCCCGCATCTACACCGTCAAGGAGGCCGTCACCCTGGTGCTGGAGGTGCGTGACCCGGACGGTGAGCCCGTGGTGCCCGGCGAGCCCGTGCCCGTGCTCATCACCGTCGAGTCGAGCCTCAACGGCGAAGGGGTCGTGTTTGACCTCGACGATCCCGCGCTCCTCGACGCGGCGCTCCTCGACGACGCCGTCGGGGTGTCCGGGTCCATCGACGCCGACGGGCGCACGAGCATCACCCTCACGTCCACCTTGCCCGATTACCTCACCGTGAGCGTCACCCCCGCCGAGCCGGGCTCTCCCCTCGCCGGGGCCCAGGCCTTCATCCCCTTCGCCGCCGGGGCGCTGGCGGATGTGATCATGACCCTGGAGGGCGAGGTGGAGGGCGCGACGGACCCGCTCGTCTTTGAGGCCGGGGTGCCCTTCGACGTCCAGTTCACCCTGGTAGACGAGGACGGCCTCATCGTGGAGGATCCCCCGGTCCTCCTCTCTTTGCGTGACCGCTGCGGCGGTCAGGTCGAGCCCTCAGAGGTGCGCGTCGAGGGCCAGGCCCAGGTGCCGATCACCGTCACCCGCGCCACAGGCACCGCGAACTGCCACCTCAACCTGCTCGTCGCCTCGGGCCCGGCCATCGGCGAGTCCGCCGAGTTTGAGGTGCTCCCCGGTGCGCTGAGCGCCTTCGATCTGCGCACCCCCAAGAAGACGGGGTACGAGGTCATCGCCGGAGAGCTGAACCTCAACCTCGTCATCGGCGCCGTGGACCTCTGGGACAACGCCGTCGTCGATTACGACGATCTCGGCGCGCTCCAGCTCACGGCATGGATCGAGGACGCCAGCGGCGACGAGGCGGCGGAGATTGAGCGCACGCGCTGCGAGGACTGGGTGGCGGGCACACGCTTCTGCAGCCTGGCGATGCGCACCGCCGCCGACGCCTTGTACATCCGCGCCGAGGCCGACGGCGTCATCGGCGAGAGCGACACCCTCGTCGTCAACGCCGCCGCGCCGGAGACGCTGAACGCCGTCGCCGAGGCCAGCAACATCATCGCCGGGGACGACACCCTCACCCTGCGTCTCTTCGCCC
>JBEAVX010000208.1:0-6290 GCA_041160755.1 Pseudomonadota bacterium | reverse complement strand
CTCATCGGCCGGGCGCCGTCGATGGCCAACGTGCGGCGGCTCATCGAGCGGGTGGCGCCCTTGACCGTGCCCGTGCTGCTGCGCGGGGAGAGCGGCACCGGCAAAGAGGTCGCCGCCCGGGAGACGCACCGGCTCAGCGCCCGGGGCGCCTTCGTCGCCGTGAACTGCGGGGCCATCCCCGAGACCCTCCTAGAGAGCGAGCTGTTCGGCGTGGCCAAGGGCGCGTTCACCGGGGCGGGCGCCGACCGTGTGGGGCTCATCGAGGCCGCCGCCGGGGGCACGCTGTTTCTCGACGAGATCGGGGAGCTGCCCTTGGCGCTGCAGGTGAAGCTCAACCGGGTGCTGGAGGAGGGGGAGCTGCGCCGGGTGGGCGAGACGACGGTGCGGCCGCTCCAGGCCCGGATCATCGCCGCGACGCACCGCGACCTGGAGGCGGCGGTGCGAGAGGGCAAGTTTCGCGCGGATCTCTACTTCCGGCTCAAGGTCGTGCAGATCGAGCTGCCGCCCTTGCGGGAGCGCTTAGACGACCTGCCGCTCCTCGCCGGGCGGTTTCTGCGGCACGCCGCCGCGCGGTACGGGGCGAGGGCCCGGGCGCTCTCCCCCGAGGCTCTGGCGGCCTTGGAGGGCTGGGCCTGGCCGGGCCGGGCAACGTGCGAGAGCTGCGGCACGCCCTGGAGCACGCGGCGGTGATGAGCGAAGACGAGGTGATCGGGCCGCTCAGCCTGCCCCCGGAGCTGCGCCGGGAGGGCGTGGCCGCGGCGGAGACGCCGACCTACCGCGACGCCGTGGAGCGCGCCGAGCTGGCGGCGGGGCGGCAGTACCTCACCCGGCTGATGCAGCAGCACCAAGGCAACGTGAGCCGGGCCGCGCCCGAGGCCGGGGTTGAGCGGGAGACGCTCCACCGGCTCTTGCGGCGGCACGGCGTAGACCCTGCGCAGTTTCGGGGGAGCCCATGAGACCGCTCGTGCTCACCCTCCTGGCCGCCTTTGGCCTCACCGCCTTGGCGAGCCCCGGCGGCGTCACCGTGGGCGAGGCCGTGCGCTTGGGGCTCACCGAGGGCCCCCTCGCCGGGGCGCCCGAGGCCGCGCGCCGGGCGGCTGCGGGCGAGGCCCGGGCCTACGCCGCCACCGAGGCCGATCCCGAGATCCAGGTGCAGAGCTTCTTGCATGAGCGCAGCGTGCAGCTCGTCGTGCCCGTCGAGGCCCCCCCGGCGACCTTGGCCCGGGCGCGGGCCGCGCGGCTTCTGACCGACGCCGCCGAGGTGCGGGCCCAGGCCGCCCAGGCCGCCTTGGGGGTGGAGATCGCCGGGATGGTCGTGCGGGTGGCCGAGGCGAGCCTCGTCGCGGCGCTGCAGGCCGAGTCCGAGGGCCTCGCCCGTCGGGCCCGGGACCGGGCGCGGGCCTTGGCGGCGAGCGGCGAGGGGGACCGGGTGGAGGCCGCCTTGTTGGAGGCGGAGGCCGCCGGGGCTCTGCAGCGCGCCTTGGCCGCTGAGCGTGAGCGCCGCCTCGCCGCGATGCGCCTGGAGCAGCACCTCGGCCTGCCCATCGTCGGCGGCGTAACCATCGCCGATAGGCCCCAGGTGCCCCCGGCGCCGCGCGTGGACCCGGCGCTGCTCCCAGAGCTCGTCGCCGCGGAGCTCGACGCCCGGGCGGCGCTGGACGCCGAGGCGGCCGCCCGCCTCGCCCGCTTGCCCACCGTCGCCGTAGGCTTAGGCCCGGGCTGGGATCACGAGACCGTCGGCCTCGCGGGCACGCTCAACCTCAGCCTGCCGCTCTACGCCCCCAGCCGAGGGGCGCGGGAGGTCGCCGGGGCCGAGGCCAGCCTCGCCGAGCAGCGCCGGAGCCTGCTGGACGCCGAGGCCGTCGCCTTGGCCTATGGCGCCGAGAGCGCCCGGGACCAAGCCCGCGCCGTGGAGGCCGCCTACGCCGAGGCGCCCCTGGACGGCGCGATGGCGGCGGTGACCTTGGCCTACACCCTCGGCGAGCTTGATCTGGGCCAGTACCTCAGCCGCCGCGACGCCGTGCTCAGCGCCCAGCTCGCCGCGCTTACCGCCCGCGCCAACGTCGCGCTGACCGAGCTCGCCCTCTGGGAGCTCGCCGGTCAGCTCCCCCCGGAGTGGACCCCATGACTCTGCCGCTGTTGCTCCTCGGCCTCGTTGGCCTCGCCCACGCTGAAGAGGCCCGGATCGTCCTCGGCGGGGAGACCTTTGAGTCGGCCCTGGTCGTGCCCGAGTCCGGCCCGCCCCAGATGTTCTGGATCTCGACGACCACGAGCGCCCCCGTCGTCGCCGGAGAGGCCGCCCTGCGCCTCAGCGGCCCGGGCGACGTGGCGCTCCCCCTGACCGCCACCAGCCGCCCCGGCGTGTACGCGGCGGCGTCGCGCCCGCCGAACGGGCATTACGCGGGCTCTCTGACCGCCCAGGCCGGGGGCCTCGCCGCGCTGTGGGCGATCGAGGCGCTCGACGTTCATGAGGACCACCGCGCCGAAGACCCCGCGCATGAGCACGACGAGCACGAGCTGCTCGCGCGGAGCCAGAGCAAGCTGATCATCGCCTTGTTCGTGGGCCTGCTCGTCGGCTTCGGCCTCGGGCGCCGTCGCGGCGCGGCCGTCGCGGCGCTCGTCGCCACGGGCCTGAGCGTGATGAGCCCCCGGCTGTGGGCCCATGGCGGCGAGGACCACGGCGAGGGCGGCCCAGAGCCTCTCGTGCAGGACGCCTTGAGCCTGCCCATCGAGAGCCAGCTCCTGTTGGGCTTACGCACGGCCTTGGCCGAGTGGGGCCCCGTCGGCGACACCGTGCGGGCGTATGGCGCCTTGGTGAGCGCCCCCGGCGGCGGCGCCACCCTGCGCGCCCCGGTGGCGGGGGTGCTCAGCGGCCCCGACGGCGGCGCGTTGACCCCAGGCCAGCGGGTGCGCGCCGGGGCCGTGCTCGGCCGCCTCGTCGAGACGAGCGCCGTCGCCGACCGCGCGTCGGCCGCCGAGGGCCAGGCCCGGCTCAAGGTGAACGTCGCCGAGGCGAAGGCGGCCTTGGCCTTGGCCGAGCGGGACGCCGCCCGGGCTGAAGGGCTCGGCGACACGCTCAGCGAGCGCGAGCGCCAGGTGCGGGCCCAGCGGGTGCAGCTCGCCCAGCTCGCCGTGACCGAGGCCGAGCGCGCGCTGGCCCAGGCGGGCCAAGGCGCCCAGATCCGCGCGCCGTTTGACGCGGTGATCTCCCAGGTCATCGCCCGGCCCGGCGAGCAGGTTCAGTCCGGCGACGAGATCCTGCGGCTGGTGAGCCCCGGCGTGGTCTGGGCCGAGGTCTACGTCGCCGAGTCCACGGGCCGGGCGCTGCGCCCAGGCGCCCAGGCCGAGGCCCGGCTCGCGGCGGGGGGCGGCCGCGTAGACGCCGTCGTGCTCGATCTGGGCCAAGAGGTGAACCCCCGCACGGGCCTCACCCGGGTCACCTTGGCGCTCACCCCCGAAGACGGCGCGGACCCCTCCGCCCTGCGCCCCGGCGCGGCGCTCACGGCGTTCCTCCTCGCCGGAGAGGACGAAGAGGGCGTCATCGCCCCGGCCGAGGCGCTCTTTGAGGCCGAGGGGCGCAGCTTCTTGTTCGTCAAGACGGGCCCCGAGGCGTTCGCGTTGCGGGAGGTCCACGTCGGCAGCCGTGGCGCCGAGACCGTCGAGATTCACGACGGCCTGCGCCCCGGCGAGCGGGTCGTCACCGTCGCCGTGGGCAGCCTTCGCGGCGTGGCGGGGCGCTGATGTTCTCGACGCTCATCCGCCTGAGCCTCACCCGGCGCGGCCTCACGCTCCTGCTCGCGGCGCTCCTGGTGCTGTGGGGCGGTCGGGAGGCCACGCGCCTGCCCGTGGACGTCTTCCCCGACCTCAACCGCCCCACGGTCACCGTGCTCACCGAGGCCGGGGCGCGCTCCCCGGAGGAGGTCGAGCTGTGGGTGACGACGCCCATTGAGCAGGCCGTCGCCGGGGCCCCAGGCGTGGAGCGTGTGCGCAGCCAGTCCGCCGCCGGGCTCAGCGTCGTCTGGGTGGAGCTCGGCTGGGGCGAGGACCTCTGGCGCGGACGCCAGCAGGTCACCGAGCGCCTCGACGCCGCCCGCCGCGCCTTGCCCGAGGGCCTCACGCCGACCTTGGGCCCGGTCACCTCGGTCATGGGCGAGATCCTGCTCATCGGCCTCACCAGCGAGGACGGCGAGGTGGCGGGCCCGGCCCTGCGCACCTTGGCCGACTGGACCGTGCGCCCGCGGCTGCTCTCCATCCCCGGCGTGAGCCAGGTCACCGCCATCGGCGGCGGGGTGGAGCGGATCGAGGTCCAGGTCGCCCCCGAGCGCCTCGCGGCCCGGGGCGTCGCGCTGCAAGACGTGGTCACCGCGAGCGGTGAGGCCCTGGGCAGCCTCAGCGGCGGCTACCTGGAGGGCCAAGGCCGAGAGCGGGTCGTGCGCCTGCTCGCCCAAGGGGAGCCCGAGGCCGCGCTCAGCGAGACGGTCTTGGCCCCGAGCGCCGCCCCCGGCGAGCCGCCGCTCACCCTCGACGACGTGGCCACCGTCGCCCGAGGCGTCGGCGTGATGCGCGGCGAGGCGGGCATGAACGGGCGCCGGGCCGTCGTGCTCGCCGTACAGAAGCAGCCCCAAGCCGACACCATCGCCGTCACCCGGGACATCGAGGCGGCGCTCTCCGCGCTGGGCCCCGGCCTGCCCCAAGGCGTGACGCTCACGCCGATCTTCCGCCAGGCCACGTTCATCCAGGCCGCCGTGGAGAACGTCGAGGAGGCCCTGCGCGACGGCTCGATCCTCGTGGCGATCACCCTGGCCTTGTTCTTGATGAACCTGCGGACCACGGCGATCACGCTCACGGCCATCCCGCTCTCCTTGCTCAGCGCGGTCTTGGCGCTCTCGGCGATGGGCCAGAGCCTCAACACGATGACCTTGGGCGGCCTCGCCGTCGCCATCGGTGAGCTGGTAGACGACGCCATCGTAGACGTGGAGAACGTCTTCCGCCGCCTGCGGGAGAACGCCGCGCGGCCGACGCCTCGGCCCGCGCTCAAGGTCATCGCTGAGGCCAGCGGCGAGGTGCGAAACTCCATCGTCTCCTCCACCGCGCTCGTCGTGCTCGTGTTTGTGCCGCTCTTCGCCCTGCCCGGCGTCGAGGGCCGACTGTTCGCGCCCTTGGGCCTCGCCTACATCACGGCGATCTTGGCGTCGATGTTTGTGTCGCTCACCGTCACCCCGGCGATGTGCGCCGTGCTGTTGCCGAGCATCGCCGCCAAGGCCCACGCCCGGGGCGACTCGGCGCTGGTGGCCTGGCTCAAGGGTCTGCACCGCGAGCTGCTCCAGTGGGCCTTGCCCCGTCCGGCCCAGGTGCTCGGCGGGGCGATGGCGCTGGCGGTGGTGGCGATGGTCGCGGTGCCGTTTCTGGGGCGCGGCTTCTTGCCGACCTTCAACGAGGGCAGCGCCACGGTGAACCTGCTCGCCGCCCCGGGCACGGCCTTGGCCGAGAGCGACCGCCTCGCCACCCTCGCGGAGAACCTCGTCTTGGAGGTGCCCGAGGTGCGGTCGGTGGGCCGTCGCACGGGCCGCGCGGAGCTTGACGAGCACGCCGAGGGGGTTCATTACACCGAGCTCGACGTCGATCTCTCCGAGGGCCGCCCCCGGGCCGTCGTGCTCGCCGACCTTCGTGAGCGCCTGCGCCTTCTGCCCGGCCTCTCGACGTCCATCGGCCAGCCCATCTCGCACAGACTGGACCACATGATCAGCGGCGTGCGGGCGGCGATCGTGCTCAAGCTCTTTGGTGACGATCTGCTCACCTTACGCGCCGAGGCCGCGCGCCTCGCCCTGCACCTGGAGTCGATCCCCGGCTTGGTCGATCTCCAGGTCGAGCGCCAAGAGCTCGTGCCCCAGCTTCGTGTGGAGGTGAACCGCGAGGCCGCCCGGCGTGTGGGGCTGCGGCCGTTTGAGGTCCTCGACGCGGCGGAGATCGGCCTCGCTGGGCGCGTCGTCGGTCAGGCGCGGGAGGGCCGCCGGGCCCTGGACGTCGCCGTGCGCCTCACCCCCGAGGGCCGCGACGACGCCGAGGCCGTGCGCGCCTTGCCGATTCACCTCCCGAGCGGCGAGGTCGTGCCGCTCGGCGCCGTGGCCCTGGTCGAGGAGGCCTCGGGCCCGAGCCAGATCCTGCACGAGGGGGGCCGCCGCCGCATCATCGTGAGCGCCAACGCCGCCGACCGTGATCTGGGCGCCGTGGTGGACGACGTCATCGCGCGCGTCGAGGCCTTCCCGTCCCTCGCCCAAGGGGTGTACGTC
>JBEAVX010000205.1:0-6398 GCA_041160755.1 Pseudomonadota bacterium | reverse complement strand
GGGTGCTGTTGATCAGCGTGGTGGGCCTCACGGCCTTGGGCCTGTATCTCTCCTGAGCGCGCCCCCTGCCGCCGCGCGACGGCCACGATATGAAGGCGCCCTCAGACCCCCGCCGCGAGTGAGGCCACCCCATGCCCAACGTGCAACGCACCTACTCCCCTGTCGATGGCTCGCTCTATGTCGAGCGCCCGTTGGCCACCCAAGACGAGCTCAGCCAGGCCTTGGAGCGCGCCCAGCGCGGCTTCTTGGCGTGGCGTAAGGTCCCGCTCACCGAGCGCATCGCCGGGGTGAACGCCTTCGTCGAGGCCTTCTTGGCCAAACGTGAAGAGATCATCCCCGAGCTCTCCTGGCAGATGGGCCGCCCGATCCGCTACAGCCCCGGCGAGCTGCGCGGCTTTGAGGAGCGCGCCCGGGTGATGATGGCCTTGGCCCCCGAGGCGCTGGCCGACATCCGCCCCACGGCGAAAGACGGCTTCGACCGCTTCATCCGCCGCGAGCCCCTCGGCGTCGTGCTCGCCTTGGCGCCGTGGAACTACCCCTACCTCACCGCCGTGAACACCATCGTCCCCGCGCTCCTCTCCGGCGACGTGGTGCTGCTCAAACACTCGGACCAAACCCCGCTCTGCGCCGAGCGCCTCAGCCAAGCGGCCAAAGACGCCGGGCTCCCCGAGGGTGTGCTCGAGCACATCCACATGAGCCACGGCCTCACCGCCGAGGCCATCCACGATGAGCGGGTCGCGTTCGTGGCCTTCACCGGCAGCGTCGAGGGCGGCCGCGCCGTTCACCGCGCCGCCGCCGAGCGCTTCGTCGCCGTGGGCTTAGAGCTCGGCGGCAAAGACCCGGCCTACGTTCGGGCGGACGCGGATCTGCCCTACGCCATCGAGAACGTCGTCGACGGCGCCTTCTTTAACTCCGGGCAGTCCTGCTGCGGCATCGAGCGGGTCTACGTCCACGAGAGCGTCTACGATGAGTTCGTCGCCGGCGCGGCGGCCCTGGTGCGCCAGTACAAGCTCGGCAGCCCCATGGACCCGGAGACCACGCTCTCCCCCGTGGTGCGCGGCAGCAACGCCGACCGCATCCGCGCCCACATCAAGCAGGCCATCGAGCTCGGCGCCCGGCCGCTCATCGACGCCTCGGACTTCCCCGCCGCCAAAGACTCCGGCCCCTACCTCGCCCCCCAGGTGCTCGTGGACGTCGATCACGACATGGAGGTGATGTGGGAGGAGACCTTCGGGCCCGTCGTCGGCATCATGAAGGTCGATGGCGACGATCGTGCCGTGGAGCTCATGAACGACAGCCCCTACGGCCTCACCGCCTCGGTCTGGACGAAGGACGCGGACGCCGCCCTGGCCATCGGCGAGCGCCTGGAGACGGGCACGGTGTTCATGAACCGCTGCGACTACTTAGACCCGGCCCTGGCCTGGGTCGGCGTGAAGAACAGCGGCCGCGGCTGCACGCTCTCCGCCGTCGGGTTTGAGCAGCTCACCCGGCCCAAGTCGTTCCACCTTCGCCTCAACACCTGATCCCCAAGGGCGCACCCCACCATGTCCTTCAACCCCGCCGCGTTCACCCGCAACCTCAACTACCCCACCGCCGTGCGGTTCGGCCCGGGCCGCATCCGCGAGCTCCCCGAGGCCTGCCGCGCCTTGGGCATGACCCGGCCGCTGTTGGTGACCGACCCTGGCCTCGCGGCCTTGCCCGTCGTCGCCGAGGCCCTGCGCATCAACCACGACGCCGGGCTGCCCACGGGCCTGTTCTCCGAGGTGAAGCCCAACCCCGTCGGCAAGAACGTCGATGATGGTGTGGCGGCGTACAAGGCCGGCGGCCACGACGGCGTCATCGCCTTTGGCGGCGGCAGCGCGCTCGACGCGGCGAAGGCCATCGCGTTGATGGTCGGCCAAGACCGCCCGCTGTGGGACTACGAGGACGTCGGCGACTGGTGGACCCGGGTGAAGCCCGAGGGCATGGCGCCGGTCGTCGCGGTGCCGACCACGTCGGGCACGGGCTCCGAGGTGGGCCGCGCCTCGGTGATCAAGGACGAGGCCGCCCAGGTCAAGAAGATCATCTTCCACCCCAAGATGTTGCCCGCCATCGTCATCGCCGACCCGGCGCTCACCGTGGGCCTGCCCAAAGGCGCCACGGCGGCGACGGGCATGGACGCGCTCTCCCACAACCTGGAGGCCTACTGCGCCCCGGGCTTCCACCCCCTCGCCGACGGCATCGCCTTGGAGGGCATGCGCCTCGTGGACGTCTCCTTACGCGACGCCACCCGCGATGGTGGGGATCTGGCCGCGCGCTCGAACATGATGGCGGCCTCGATGATGGGCGCCACGGCGTTCCAGAAGGGCCTCGGCGGGATGCACGCCTTGGCGCACCCCATCGGCGCCGTGCTCGACGCCCACCACGGCCTGATCAACGCCGTCGTGATGCCCTATGTGCTCCTCCACAACCGCCAGGCCATCGCCGAGCGCCTCGCCCGGGCCGCGGCGTACATGGGCCTCGCCGAGCACAGCTTCGAGGGCTTCTTGAACTGGGTGCTCAGGCTGCGTGAAGATCTGGGAATCCCCCACACCGCCGGCGCCTTGGGCGTCACCGAGGCCCATGTGGACCGCCTCGCGCAGATGGCGGTCGAGGACCCGAGCGCGGGCACCAACCCCACGGTGCTCACCGCCGCCGAGTACGCCCAGATCCTGCGCAAGTCCCTCGCGGGCGACCTCTACTGATGTCGACCAAGGTGCTCGTGCTCAAGACCGGGACCACCCACCCCGAGCTGGTGGCCCGGGATGGGGACTACGACGCCTGGTTTGTGCGGTCGTTGCCCTGCCCCCCTGAAGACGTGACCGTCGTGCCCGTGTACGACGGCGCGCCTTTGCCCGAGCACCCCGAGGACTACGGCGGCATCATCCTCACCGGCTCGCCGCTCTCCGTGCGCGACGAGGCGCCGTGGATGCGGGCCTTGGGCGAGTGGGCGGTGGCGCGGGCCGAGGCCGGTCAGCCTGTGCTGGGCGTCTGTTTTGGGCACCAGCTCATCGGCGAGGTCTTGGGCGGGCGCGTGGCGCAGAACCCCAACGGCCGCGAGGCGGGCACCGTCGAGGTTCAGCTCACCGAAGAAGGCGTCTCGGACCCGCTCTTTGAGGGGTTCCCGGCCCAGCTCGTCGTGCAGGCCACCCACAACGACGCCTTGGTGATTCCGCCCAGCGCCCCCGGCGTGCGGCGCCTCGCGGGGAACGACAACACCCCGTGGCAGGCCTTCGCCTGGGGCGAGAATCTGCGCGCGGTGCAGTTTCACCCCGAGCTCGCCGACACCAGCCTGCAGACCTTGCTCAGCCTGCGCGGCTGGGAGGGCAGCACGCGGCCCTCGGCCCATGGCGAGGCGCTGTTGCGGGCGTGGTACCAGCGCTGGGTGGCGAAGCCTTAGGCCCCACGCTCGGGGAGGGCGCGCCGGGGCGCGGCGTCTTCAGCCAGAAGCGCCGCCCAGGCCCGCATGTAGGCGATGGCGTCGTCCCGCTGGTTGTGGCGCAGGTCATTCCGCCCGAGCCGCTGCAGCACCCGGGGGTCGCTCAGGCGCTCAAGCTGGGCGATGTCTTGGGCGGTGACCCCCAAGGCCATGATGCGGCTGAGGATGTAGTCCATCGGGAGGCCGCTGCCGGGGCAGTACTCCCGGGCCTGCTCCGCCCAGTCCTCCACCGCGCGGCGCACGGCGGCGGCGTGAATCTGCGCGGGGCTGAGCTGGGTGATCGTCTGCGCGAGGTGGCCGCAGTTGCAGGCGCCTTGGTGGCCCCATTGGTAGCTCACGCCCGTCTCTAAGCGGGCGGCCGTGCGGAGCAGCGCGTCGATCAGCGGGGCCGGGAAGGCGCTCATGGTGACCTCGGGAGGCGTGCCTTATGACTGTGCCACGAGGCGGCGGAGCTTGCGACCGTGCCCGAAAGTGCGGCGCCCGAGGGTCACCGCACGGGAGGCTAGTGGTCCCACGGGTTGAGGATCTGTGCGCCCGTGCCTTCAAAATCTGCGACGTTTCGGGTTGCGAGGATGAGCCCATGTCGCACAGCCGTCGCTGCGAGCAGCGTGTCGATCATTGGCCGCGCCCTCCCAGCGCGTCTCCCCGATGCCGTGATCACGGCCCAACGCATCGCGATCTCCTGATCAATCGGTAGAATTCTGTCGCTAAACCGCTCGACCAACCCATCCAGCCACCGCTCAAGGCCCGTGCGTCGCGCGCCCGGGTCAAGTAGCTCCGCGCCTTTTCGGAGCTCACCGAGTGTCAGCACGCTGAGGCGCAGATCCTTGTCGGGAACGGCACGCAGCCAGCGCAAGACAGCGAGCGATGGGGTCGGCCGCTGCATCTCGGAGATCACGCACGTGTCGACGAGGATCACGGGAGGTCCGTCTCCCTAGGCTCGTCCTGCTCTCTCTCCAAGAAGACCCCTTCGAGGGGTGCCGCGAGCAGATAGTCCTTGAGGCTATCGTTGGCTGCGGAGAGGCGGCGCCAGGTCTCGACGTCAACGACCACCACCACAGGCTCTCCTTGGCGGGTCACGGTCTGGGGGCCAACGCTCAGGGCCTCCGCCACCACCTCGTCAAAACGTGAGGTCGCGTCGGTCAGCTTCCAGGCTGCGGACATAGTCTCCTCCGGCGCAGTTCAGCTTGAGCGTACACCCGCACCCGTCGCCTGGCAAGTCGCGCCACCCCCGACATCCGTGTCGCGATCTGGGCGTCGCGCCTCCTCAGATCACGCCCCAGGGCGCGCTCTGGCGGTGGCACAGCCTTTGCTTTATGGGGCGCACCACCTCGGAGCCCTCATGCGCCTCACCGCCCCGCTCGTCAGCCTGCCCTTCGTCTTGTTCACCGCCTGTGGGGTCAGCGGCACCCCGCCGGAGCAGCTTGAGGCGGCGCACGCGACCCCGGCGCTCACCCAGGACGAGCTCAACGACCTGAGCGCCTCGGGGGTGCTTCAGGTGAGCGGCGAGGGGCAAGACCTCACGCTCACCGTCGGTGAGGGGGCGGGCGCGATGTCGATGGACGTTCACAGCGCCGGTCGCTCGGACCTGGGCGGGCTGAGCGGGCTCAACGTCACCGCCGACCTGCTCACCTGGGGCTTTGAGTCGGGGCGCAGCCTGCTCCTGAGCGACGCGGACGGCCTCGTGTACGCGCTCGACGCCGGGTGGTCCTTGGACGCGGTGAACGAGGCCCTCGGCGCCGAGCGCCTTCGCTGGGGCGACGAGGTGGCCACCGACCGGGACAACACCTGGAGCTGGTCCTACACGAGCCTCATCGTCACCACCGACGACGGCGAGCTCTCGCTTCTGCCCGGCGACGTGGCGAACATCACGCTGGATGGCGTGCCCTGGCGCCTCGTGGTCGTCGCGGCCTACGCCCGCGAGGCCCGCCCGAACGCGGCGATGCCCGGCTGCCCCGTGCTCGACGACGTGCTCTCGTACGAGCTGCTCCGCCTGGAGACCGCCGGCGCGGACGACGTGCTGATCCGCCCCGAGGGCCTCGACCCGGCCTCGGCGGGCTGTCTCTGAGCCTCCTCCTCACCCCTCACGCCCCTGGAGCCCCCATGCGCCTCTTCGTCCTCGCCTGCGCCCTGCCGATGCTCACCGCCTGCGACCTCATCCTCAGCCACCTGCCCAAGGGGCAGAGCGAGCCCGGCTACCCCGGCGAGACGGGGATCGCCCGCCCCGAGACGGGGATCGACCCCGGCGAGACCGGCGAGACCGCGCAGATCTGGGTGGGTGAGCCTCTGGAGGTCGCCGGGGTCAAAGGGGCCCCGGAGAACCTCACAGCGTCTGGGGTGTTGACGCTCTCGGGCGCCAGCCCCGACTACAGCCTCACCGTCGGCGAGGCCGCGGCCTTTGACCTGCACGTCGTCGAGCTCGCCGACCTCAGCGCCCTGCAAGGCGACGAGGTCACCGTGACCACCATCGCCTGGGGCATCGAGGATCGGCAGAGCCTGCTGATCTCCGACGCCGCGGGCCCGGTCTTCGCCGCCGACGTGGGCTGGGCCCTGGACTCGGTGAACGCCTGGCTGGGCACCCCGGCCTTGGCCTGGTCCGACGAGCTCGGCGTCGGCGAGGACGCGTCGTGGGACATCTCCTACCGCGGCCTCAAGGTCACCCACGACGACGGCGAGGCCGTGCTCCTGCCCGGCGAGTCTCAGGCCTTCACCATCGGCGGCGTCAACTGGCTGGTCACGGCGATTCAGGCCCAGGACCGCACGATCAAGGACGGCGCGGCGATGCCCGACTGCCCCGTGCTCGACGACCCCTTGGCGTTCCAGCTCCAGCGCCAGGAGCTGTTCACCGCGGTGCCGAGCCATGGGCGGACGCCGGGGACGGATCCTTTCCAGGCGGGGTGTATGTGAGGGGTTGAGGGTCGCGGCGCGTGGCCTGCTGCGG
>JBEAVX010000073.1:0-6554 GCA_041160755.1 Pseudomonadota bacterium | reverse complement strand
GTTCACCAAGGCGTCGAGCGGCCCGAGCGCGAGGGTCTCGGCGGCGAGGCGCGCGCAGTCTTCAGGGCGCGAGAGGTCGGCCTGGAGGATCTCCACGCGGCGCCCCAACGCCCGGGCCTCGGCGGCGACGGCCTCGGCGCCGTCGCGGCTGCGGTGAACGTGCAGGGTGAGGTCGAAGCCCGCGTGGGCGAGGGAGAGGGCCGTCGCGCGGCCTAGGCGCACTCCGGCGCCGGTGATGAGGGCTCTCATCGGGGGCTTGTATCCTGCGCTCGGGCCGAGCACCGCCCGATGGATCAGAAGCGGGTATGCTGTGCGCGTCTTCCGCCCAAGGAGCCGAGGCATGGATCCGAGCACGTTGCGCCCCGCGGACCTGGTCGATCCGCTCTTCGCCCTCACGATGGGCCTGGCTTTGGCCTCCACCTGCGGCCTGCGGGCGTTTCTGCCCCTGTTCACGCTCAGCGGGCTCTCCTTGGCGGGCAAGGTGAGCCTGGGCGCGGGCTACGCCTGGATGGGCACCTGGCCCGCCGCTGTCGCCTTTGGGGTGGCCGTGGTGCTGGAGCTCGTCGGCGACAAGTTCCCGGCGGTGGATCACGCCCTGGACGGCCTCGGCGTGGTGATCAAGCCCATCGCCGCCACCTTGGCCACGGCGAGCATGATCACCGGCATGGACCCGCTCCTCGCCGCCGTCGTCGGCCTCATCACCGGGGGCGTGGCCGCCGAGGTCATCCACCTGGGCAAAGCGAAGCTGCGCTTGGCGTCGTCCGCGTTCACCGGCACGATCGGCAACCCGATCCTCAGCGTGATCGAGGACATCGTCGCCTTCTTCGCCGTGCTCGTGGCGGTGCTCTTGCCGGCCCTGGCGCTCTTCGGCATGTCGCTGTTCGCGCTGTTCTTGGTGCGGCGCTGGCGGAGGAGGGCGGGGCAGGCGGCGCCTTAGGGCAAAAGCTCCCCCGCGAGATCCTCCCCAAACCGCGCCCGGAGCGCCTCCGCCGACAGCCCCTGGCCCAACAAGAACATGAGCTTCGTGAGGCTCGCCTCGATCGTCATCGGCCCCGCCGAGAGCGCGCCCTCGGCCTGGGCGGCGGCGCTGCCCTCGTAGCGACCGAGCTCGACGGCGCCGTCCACACACTGGGTGTTCACGACGACCTGCACCCCTTGGGCGGTGGCGCGTCCGATGGCCTCGGGCCAGCCGCGCTGGGGCACGTTGCCCGCGCCGAAGGCCACGAGCAGCACCCCCCGGGCGCCGGAGTCGACGAGCAGGTCCAAGAGCTTGGGCGACACGCCGGGGAAGAGCCACAGGACGGCCACGTCCTCGCAGAAGCCGCCGCGCAGGGTGAACGGGCCCCGGGGGCGGCGGGGGGTGTGCTGGGGCACGACGTCGGCGCCCATCTTCACCAAGGGCGGTAGGTTCGGCGAGGCGAAGGCCGCGTAGGACTGCACCGAGACCTTCGTGCAGCGGTTGCCGCGCAAGAGCTCATCGTTGAACCAGACGGCCACCTCGGGCACGTCCATCGTCGCGCTGATGCTGGCGTGGATGAGGTTGTTGCGGGCGTCGGTGCGCAGCTCGGCGATGGGGCGCTGGGCGCCGGTCAACACGACAGGCTTGGGCAGGCCTTCGAGCAGGTACGAGAGCGCTGAGGCCGTATACGCCATCGTGTCCGTGCCGTGCAGGACCACGAAGCCGTCGTAGTCGTGGAGCCGGGCGGCGATGAGCGCGGCGAGGCGCTCCCAGTGGCTCGGCAGGAGGTCCGAGGAGTCGAGGTTACACAGGACCTCACCCTCGATGTGCACGAGCTCCTCTAAGCCACGCACGAAGGGCAGCACGTCTTCAGCGTAGGCGCTCGGCGCCAGAGGCCCTGGGTCGCCCCGGCTGGTCATGCCGAGCGTGCCGCCGGTGTGCAAGAAGAGCAGGCGCTTGTGGGACATCGGCGCCTCAGGGCGAGCGGGGGCTCAGTACGGGTAGAGCGTCTCGTCGAAGCAGACGCCGGCGGCGAGGTCTTCGCAGGTGGCGTCTGCCACGCAGCGCCGCGACTCCTGGTAGGCCTCGCGCAGCGCCACGTCGTCCCAGCGCTCGTAGACGGCCTCTTGGTAGAGGCAATCTTCGACGCAGGTGTCCTCCGTCATGCCGTAGACCTCCAGCGACTCGCAGTTGAAGAGCCGGCGGCAGGTCTGGTCGCAGGAGGGCGTACATCCGCCGAGGCTGAGCGACGCGGCCGCCAGGGCCAGGGCCCCTACCAGATGGGCGCGCAATAGCCCTCCTCAAGACGTTCGCAGTCCGAGGCCGTCACACACTCCATCCACACCGCGGCCTGGGCCTCGTTGTCGATCTCGATGCTGACGTCGGAGCCCTGGCGGGTGTAGGGATCGTAGTTGCCCAGCTCACCCGGCTGATCGAGGGCGTCCTCACAGTAGACGAGGCAGTCGGTGAGGAGCTCGGAGGTGGACCGGCCCGGGCGGGGGATGCCGCAGTTGTTGACCAGCTCCCCCTCGATGTTCTGGTTGCCGTCACCGTAGATGTACTGGCAGGTGTTCTGGCAGTTGGGGCGGCCGCAGCCGGTCAGCGTGGTGAAGAGGAGGACGAGCAGCACGGACCACTCCTGCGTAGGGACTCCCAGGGTATTTAACGCCTCGCGGCGCGTCAACCGCCGCCGGGCAAAGCTTCGGTCAGGGTGCCGCCTGGGCGGCGGGTGTGCGATACTCCTCGGCGGTGCGCCCCCAAAGACGGGGGCCCCGTGGAGCGCCCCCTGGTGCATGTGCTGCACGTCACCCCGTACTTCCCGCCGACCTGGGCGTATGGCGGGATCCCCCGGATCGTGCATGGCTTGAGCCGGGCCTTGGCTCGGCAAGGGGTGGTCAACAGCGTGTGGACGACGGACGCCTTGGACCACCGCCGCGCCGAGGTGCCGCCGCGCCGAAGCCTGGACGGCGTCGAGGTCTTCGTGAGCCCCAACCGCTCGAACCGCCTCGCCTATACGCAGCAGCTCTTCTTGCCCCAAGGCGGCCCGGCGACCTTAGAGACCCTGCACGCCGAGCGCCCCGTGGACCTGCTGCATCTCCACGGCCACCGGCACCTGCTCAACAACCTGGCCTTGGCCTTCGCCCGGCGTCACGGCCTGCCCTACGTCTTCACGCCGAACGGCACCTTGCCCCGGCATGAGCGTAAGGTCGGCGTGAAGCGGCTCTGGGACTGGCTCTTGGCCGACGCCGTGCCCCAGGGGGCGGCGCGGATCATCGCCGTGTCTCGGGCCGAGCTCGGCCAGCTCCGCCGCGCGGGCCTGCCCCCGGAGCGCGCCCGGCAGATCCCCAACGGCCTCTCCCTGGAGGAGTTTGAGGCCCTGCCCGCGCCGGGGACGTTCAAGGCGCGGTGGGGCGTGAAGGGGCCGATGGTGGCCTACCTCGGCCAGATCTCCCCCCGCAAAGGCGTGGACCACCTCGTCGCGGCCTTTGGAGGCGGGGCGATCCCCGGGGCCACCCTGGTCATCGGCGGCAACGACATGGGCGGGCTCGCCAAAGTGAGGGCCCAGGACCACGACGGGGTGATCTTCACCGGGCTCTTGGAGGGCCCCGAGCGGCTGGCGCTCTTGGTGGACGCCGACGTGCTCGTCTACCCCTCGACGGATGAGGTGTTCGGCCTCGTGCCCTTCGAGGGGCTCTTGTGCGGCGCGCCGGTCATCGTCGGCGGGGACTGCGGCTGCGGCGAGCTGATCGCTGAAGCCGGGGCGGGCCTGCTCGTGCGTCACAGCGACGTAGAGGGCCTCCGCGAGCGGGTGCGGGCGCTGTTGAGCGACCGGGCGTCGGCGGAGGTCATGGTGCGGCGCGGTCGGCGGTACATTGAGCAGCACCTCAGCTTCGAGCGTGTGGCCCGGGACCACGCCGCGCTCTACGCCGAGGTGCTCGCCGAGGCCGGACGAGAGGCCAAACGAGAGGCAGGAGGCCGCCGTGGACCGTCGTGAGCGAACGCTGTGGTTGACCTGGGCCGCGCTCTTGGCGCTCACCTTCGTCGCCTACAACAACATGCTCCACGGGGAGTTCACCTACGACGACAAGGTGGAGGTCGTCGGCAACCGCACCTTGCGGTTCTTGGAGGAGTGGCGGCTGGTGCTCGCCTACAACTGGTCGCGGCCGGTCTTGATCGCCACCTACGCCCTGAACTACCGCCTCGCGGGGCTCGACCCTTGGCCCTACCACGTCGTCGATCTGGTGCTCCAGGGGCTCAACGTCGGCGCGGCGATGCTGTTGGGCCTGCGGATCTTCGGGGATCGGCCCGGGGCGCTCTTCGCGGCGGCGGCCTCGGCGGCCTTGTGGGGGGTTCACCCGCTCAACACCGAGGCCGTGTCTTACGTCACCGGGCGAAGTGAGCAGCTCGCCGGGGGGCTGATGCTCTTGGCGTGCCTGGGCTTCGTGGCTTGGCGGCAGGACGGGGGCCTGGGGCGCCTCGCGCTGTGCGGCGTCGCGACGGCCTTGGCGTTCTTCACCAAAGAGGTCGCCGTCGTGCTGCCCGTGGCGTTTGTGCTGCTGGAGTGGCTCGTGGTGCGAAAGGGCGCCATCCGCGAGGTGCGGTGGCGGGGGCACCTCTTGTGGCTCGTCGCGCTGGTGGCGTTCTTCGCCCTGCGGCTGCGGGTCTACGGCGTGATCACGACGGATCTCCCCGACTTACGCCCCCGAGACGTGCAGCTCTTCACCCAGGCCGAGGTGATCTGGCGCTATGTGCAGCTCGCCGTGGCGCCCGTCGGCCAGTCGGTGTTCCATGATCACCCGGCGACGGGGCCCACGGCGCGCTCGGCCTTGGCGATGTTTGGGGTGCTGGGCGCGGGCGTCGGGGCGGTCGCCTTCGCGCGCCGGGCGCCGCTCGTGAGCCTGGGGGTGTTGTGGTGGCTGCTGTGCCTCACGCCCTCGTCGTCGTTTGTGCCGCTCAAGGAGACGATGGCCGAGCACCGGCCTTACCTCGCGCTCTTGGGCCTGTGCTGGATCGCCGCCGAGGGCTTACGCCGCCTCCCGGGCTCGACGGGCTTTGGGCTGCTGTTGGCGATCTGCGCGGTGGAGGTCGGCCTCACCCGCGCCCGCAACACCTTGTGGCAGACCGAGGTGGCCTTGTGGGGCGACGCCGTGAAGAAGAACCCCGCGTCCGCCGAGGCGTGGTACGGCTTGGGCGACGCCTTACGCCTCAAGTCGGAGCTCGCCGAGGCCGCGACGGCGTACCAGAAGGCGCGGACGCTCAACCCGGCGCTCCTCGACGCGACGAACAACCTCGGCTTGGTGCAGGCCCAGCTCGGCCAGCGCGACGAGGCCGAGGCCACCTGGCGCGGGCTGCTCTTGGAGTCGCCGACGTACTGCAAGGCCCACAACAACCTCGGCCTGCTCTACGCCCGCGAGGGCAAGCCGCGAGAGGCCGCCGCCGAGCTGCGCACGACCTTGGCGTATTGCCCTGAGGACTGCCGGGCGCACCGCTACCTGGGCGAGCTGTACGGGATGCAGCTCAACGACCGGGAGAAGGCGGTGTTGCACCTGGAGGTGTTCTTGGAGCTGTGCCCGGCGGACCGAATGAGCGAGGATGTGCGGGCGCTGCTCAACAAGCTGACGTGGTAGATGAGGGCGCCTGGGCCGAGCGCTTAGAAGGTGCGCTGGCCCATGGCGTCGTGGAGCAGCTCATCGACGGAGATGCTCAGATCCGAGAAGAGGCTGACGTCATCGCCGTCGTCGTGGAGCGAGAAAGGGTCTTCGCTGAGCCGCTCGACGTTCTCCGGGTCGCAGGCGCAGCCGTCTTCACACTCACGGCGGCGATCTCCGCCGTCTGCAGGGGTGAGCGCGGCGGGGCCCAAGAGGCCCAGGGCGACGGCTAAGGTCAGGGGATCGGCGGTGAGCTTCATGGCTTCCTCGACGCTTTGGGGCTTCTGCAGGACAAGATGCCTTCGGGTCGGCTTCGTTACGCGATGACCTCGGAAAAATTGCGAGGACGCGCATCACAGGAGGCGGGATAGGATAACGCTCACCCCGAAGGACGCCACCGCATGACCCTGCTCACCGTCACTGTCTTCCTGCTCGCCGCGTGTGGAGAGGCGCCGCCGAGGCCGGGCGCTCAGGTCGTGGCGCCTGAGCCCGCCGCGCCCGCCGAGGTGGTCGATCCAAAAGCCGACGCGCTCGCCTTGGCCAAGGCCACGGACGCCGGCGCCCGGCTCGGCGCCGCGCTCAAGGGGCGGCTCACCCAGGCGATGGTGGACGGGCCCGACGCGGCGATGACGGCCTGCTCCGATGAGGCCCAGGGGCTCACGGCCCAGGTGCGCGGCGAGTCCGGCGCGCGGGTGGGGCGGGCGTCGCTCAAGCTGCGCAACCCCGTGAACAGCGGCCCGGACTGGGTGCAGGCCTGGCTCACGGCGAACGAGGGCAAGCCCGCCGCCGAGGCCGCGCTCAGCTCCGAGGTGACGACCACACCAGAGGGCCGCTTCGCCCGGGTGATCCGCCCGATCACCGTCGAGGCCGGGTGCTTGACCTGCCACGGCGACCCGGCGGCGATCCCGCCCCCGGTCAAGGCCTCCCTCGCCGCGCGTTACCCCCAA
>JBEAVX010000057.1:0-8557 GCA_041160755.1 Pseudomonadota bacterium | reverse complement strand
GTACACCTTCGTGACCAACAACACGCGGGAGTTTCGCCGGGTGGCGGGCCTTCGTGTCGAAGACTGGCTGATGGACTGACTTTGACCCGCGCTGAGGTCCATATGCCTTGAGGCAAAGCCTTCGGTTATGCTCCCCACCCCAGGAGCCCCCCATGGCCGAGCCGTTCAAAGAGTGGTTCAACCCGTCCGTCGTGCGCGCCCTCGGCGAGCGCCAACACGCCCTCGACCCGCGCTTCCCTCTGGAGCGCTTCGTCGCCGAGGCCACCGACGGCCTCGCCGCCTTGGAGCTCAAAGGCCGGGTGACCCACATCGCCGAGGCCCTGCGCCGCGCCTTGCCCGCCGAGTGGCCCGCCGCAGTCGAGCGCCTGCTCGCCGCCGCCCCCGCCGCCCTCGACGGTGAGGAGGCCGTGGGCCAGCATGTGGCGATGTGGCCCCTGCTCCATGTGGTCGAGGTCCACGGCCTCGGTGACCCGGCGCGGTCCTTGGCGGCCTTGGGGGAGCTGACCCGGCGCTTCTCCGCCGAGTTCGCCGTGCGGCCTTACCTGCACCACCACCCCGGGCTGGCCTGGGCGGCGATGCACCGCTGGGCGGTCTCCGACGACGTTCACCAGCGCCGCCTCGCGTCGGAGGGCGCCCGACCCCGCCTGCCCTGGGGCGGCCGTGTCCCAGCCTTGATCACCGACCCCGGCCCAGGCCTCGCGGTGCTGGAGCGACTCAAGGACGACCCCGCGCTCTACGTGCGCAAGAGCGTCGCCAACCACCTCAACGACGTCACGAAGGACCACCCCGAGCGCGCCTTGGCGGTGGCCCGGATCTGGCTTCACGGCGCCTCAGACGATCGCCGCTGGGTGGTGCGGCACGCGCTCCGAATGCTCGTCAAACAAGGCCAGCCCGAGGCCCTGGCGCTTCTGGGCTTTGAGGCGCCCAAGGTGCGGCTCACGGCGCTGAGCCTGAGCGCCGCCGAGGCCTGGATCGGCGACACCCTCACGCTCAGCGCGACCCTGGAGGGCGACGTCTCTCAGGCCCTCGTGATCGACTACGCGCTCCAGACGCCGGGGGCCCGGCCCGAGCGCCCTTCAGAGAAGGTGTTTAAGGGCCTCACCGCGACGATCAACCCCGGCGAGCCTCTGGCGCTGCGCCTCAACCACAAGCTCCGTGAGGTCACCACCCGCACCCTGCGCCCCGGCCCGGCCCGAATCAGCCTTCTGGTGAGCGGCGAGCGTGTGGGTGGGGCGGACTTTACGCTGCGGGCGCCGGGCTAACGCCCCGGCGCTTTGCGGTTATGATGGGCGCAGCGCTCGTCCGCCCTGACGCCGAAGGAGCCCAACATGGCCGACCTCCTCGATCGCATCACCGTGAACCCTGAGATCTTCGGCGGCAAGCCGATTATCCGGGGCCGTCGGCTCGCTGTAGAGCATGTGCTCGACATGCTCGCCGCTGGGGACGACATGAACACGATCCTCTCGGGCTACCCGTGGTTGGAGCGTGAGGACGTTCTCGCCTGTATGGAGTACGCGCGGCGGCTGGTGGCCCATGAGCGCGTGGAGCCTCGCGTCATCATTGTGCGTCAAACACGGCAGCCAGATCTGAGCATTTTCTGATCGAGAGACTGCTCTTTCGCCGAGGAATAGAATGCAGGTCGTGAAGGGCGAGCTTGAATTGCATTTAGAATCGCATACATGGCCGATTTATTTGAGGCTGCCCGAGCGTGTTGGGATCGTGTTGTGGGGTTACGATGAGGGTGGGGCAGAGCATCTGAGCAATGACGGACGACACATCCTGCTGGTGAAGACGCCCGCCGCTTTAGGCGCGCTGCGCGGGCGTGTTCTGTGGCCCGATCCACAACGACTCGCCTCGACCCTCGCCGAGCTGGAGCGCGACGGGATCGAACAGTTCGAGAGACAGATCGTCGGAGTTGACCTCTGCCGGGGCCTCCTCTGGTCGCTGCGAGAGGTCGCCCGATGGCCACGAGTCGTTCGGAGCGAGATGCTCAACGGCTTAAACATGGCCTGGGACATGGCCACCACCCTCAATCACGCCGAGACCCTCGATGAGCTTCGTCCCGACGCCCCGCTCGGGATCCTCGCCGACGCGCTGACCGGCCCTGTCCGGGCCTTTGAGGGCTTGGAAGGTCCCCATTTGTTACCACCTCCCCACGTCATCGGCGAAGGGTACGCGCGGCTGGTTGGGCGGATCCAACAATGGGTCCGCGTGATCGAATGAGCACGATGGACCCCCCAAACGACACGCCCCTCCACCAAGCCTGCGAGCTCGGCCATACCCGCTCCATCGAGCAGCTCCTGACGCGGTCCGTAGACCTTGAGGCTGAAGGAGAGGACGGCCTCACCGCGCTGACGCTCGCTGCGTTGTACGGACATCACGACGCCTGCGCTCTGCTCCTCGCGGCGGGCGCAGATCCGGCGCACTACGACGACCACGGCAACACCGCGCTTCATCTCGGGGCGATGCGGGGTCATGGGGAGGTCATACAGTTGCTCCTCGATCATGCGCCACAGACCGCGCTCATGTTCAATCGCCAGGGCCTACGCCCGGTGGTTCTGGCCGCCATCGAAGGACAGGCCGAGTGTGTCAAGACGTT
This sequence comes from Pseudomonadota bacterium, assembly GCA_041160755.1. GTDB lineage: Bacteria > Myxococcota_A > UBA796 > UBA796 > CAJQPC01 > JADKFE01. The sequence goes on along the minus strand of JBEAVX010000057.1, from coordinate 5,958 downwards.
CATTCAGCGTCTTGGACCTGAACAAACCGACGAGGCGCTGCACCAGGCCGCGGCGTTCGGACACGCCGGTGTCGTTGGGCTCCTCCTGGCGCTGGGTGTGCCGGTGAACCTCCTAGACCGGAGCGGGCGCGCCGCGCTCCATTGGGCGGTGCAGGAGGCGCGGCTGGAGGTCATCGACCTGTTGTTTAGCGCGAGCGCCGATCCCAACATCGTGGCTGTGGCGCCTGAGGGACTGTACGACCACACGATCTTGGGTCTCGCCGCCGCTGAAGGGCGGGTGGACGTGATCTCCAAGCTGCTCGCGGGCGGGGCCAAGATCGACATGACCGACCGCGATGGCCGCACGGCGCTCCACTTCGCGGCGATCTTCAACCGGCGAGAGGTGGTCGCCGCCTTGCTCGCCGCAGGCGCGTCTCCGGCGGCGCTGGACAAACGTGGCCTGCGACCCCTCGACCACGCGCGAAGGCGGCGGCGGGTGAGGGTGATCCGGCTGCTTGAGGCGGCTGAGGGCGCGAAGACCCCTTGAGTCTCAACGCCCCGGCGGCCTCGGCGCCCCCGGTGGCCGCGCCGTGGTCGACCGCGACTCCTCGTCATCAAACATGCGCGGGTTGTTCGCCATGGTCATCGCCAGCTTGCGGGTGATCACGCGGCGCAGGGCCAGCTCGCGCAAGTGATCCTCCATGGTCTGCATGCCGTCCATCTTGCCGGTCTGCATCACGCTCTGGATCTGGAACAGCTTGTTCTCGCGGATGAGGTTTCTCACCGCGGCGTTGACGATCATGATCTCGTGAACGGCCACGCGGCCCTTCTCGGTGGCTTTGGGCAGGAGGTTCTGGGTGATGACGGCCATGAGCGCCTCGGACACCATCGTGCGCACCTGGGACTGTTGTTCGTGGGGGAACACGTCGATGATGCGGTTCACGGTCTCCGGCGCGGAGTTTGTGTGCAGTGTGCCGAAGACGAGGTGGCCGGTCTCGGCGGCGGTGAGCGCCAGGGAGATCGTCTCCAGGTCGCGCAGCTCGCCGACGAGGATCACGTCGGGGTCTTCACGCAAGGCCGAGCGCAGGGCCGCGGAGAACGAGTGGGTGTGGCTGCCGACCTCACGCTGGTTGATGATGCACTTGTCGGGCTCATGCACAAACTCGACGGGGTCCTCGACGGTGAGGATGTGCTCGTGGCGGTTCTTGTTGATGTAGTCGATCATCGCCGCCAAGGTCGTGGACTTGCCGGAGCCCGTGGGCCCGGTGACCAGCACGAGGCCCTTGCGCATCTCGGCGATGCGCTTGAAGATCGGCGGGGCGCCCAGCTCGTCCAGGGTGCGCACCTTGGAGGGGATCTGCCGCATCACCACGCCCACACCCCGGGCGTGGGTGAAGGCGTTCACACGAAACCGCGCCAGGCCCTTGAGCCCGATGGAGAAGTCCACCTCCATGGCCTTCTCGAAGAGCACCTTCTGCTTCTCGGTCATCACCGAGTACGCGAGGCGCTTGGCGTCGTCCGGGCCCAAGGGCGGCAGGTCGAGGCGCTTGACCTCGCCGTTGATGCGCAGGCACGGCACCTCCCCTGAAGAGAGATGGACGTCAGACGCCCCCTGATCGATGGCCTGAACCAGCAGCTCATGGATACGAACGCTCATCGAGCACGACCTCCTGTCGAGCGCAGAGTCTACACCCTCGCCGCGAACCTCCGACCCCAAGGCTGACCCAGAATGACCAGACAAGCACAGGATCCCGCCCCGACGGTGGTTCAGGAGCTGCACAACGACGGCGTGATCCTCGTCGTTCAGAAGCCTTCAGGCCTGCCCACCCAGGCGCCACGGGGCGGCGGCGACAACCTCTACGACCGCCTGCGCCGCCGCTACCCGCGCCTCGCCCTGCACCACCGCCTCGACACCCCGGCCTCGGGGCTCGTGCTGTTCACCCTGGACCCTCGGGCCAACGCCAACATCGCCCGGGGCTTTCGGGAGCACCTCATCCAGCGCCGGTACTGGGCCTGCGTCGTCGGTGAGCCCCCGGTCGAGGGCCGCTGGGAGAGCGACGTAGACGGCCTCCCCGCGCTCACCCACCTCCGCCTCCTTGGCCAAGGAGACGGCCTCGCCGCCATCGAGCTGAGCCTCCAGACGGGCCGCACCCACCAGATCCGGACCCAGGCCGCCGAGGCCGGGCTGCCGCTCTTGGGCGATCACCGCCACGGCGGCGCCGCCGGGGGGCTCTGGCCGCGCCTCGCGCTGCACGCCTGGTCGCTGCGCCTCGACCACCCCAAGACCGGCCGCCCCCTGCACATCGTCTGCCCCCTGCCTGAAGACCTCGCCGCCTTGGCCGCCCGCGCCGGGAGCGCCCTGGGCCCCACCTGACCGCGAATCGTCGCCGACGACCCAGGCCCCGACGCGCTACAAAGAGCCCATGACCCTCAGCCGCCGCCACCTCGGGCGCTCCGCCGCCGCCCTCTTCGCGCTCTCCTCCTTGGGCCTGCCCCGCCGGGGGAGCGCCGCGGCGCCGCCGCGCTTCGGGCCGCTGATCCCGCCCCCAGACGGCGGCCCCCTCGCCTTGCCCGAGGGCTTCACCGCCACGGTGATTCAGCGCGCGGGCGATGTGATGAGCGACGGTTACCCCATGCCCGGCGCCCCCGACGGCATGGGCTGCTTCATCGACCCGGACGGCCGCTGGGCGCTCCTGCGCAACCACGAGCTCGTCGGCCAGCCGCACCGGCGCTGGTGGCCCGAGGGCCAGCCCCCCGCCGAGGCCTTCAACCCCAAGGTCTACGGCGGGGTGAGCCGCCTCGTCATCGACCCGACGACCCTCACCCTGGTGGAGAGCCAGATGGTGCTCGCCGGGACCGAGAACAACTGCGGCGGCGGCGCCTCGCCTTGGGGCTGGCTCTCCTGCGAAGAGACCGACTCCCCGGGCCACGGCTGGGCCTTCTTGTGCCTGCCGACGGACGATCGCCTGCTCCCCGCCCGGCCCCTGCGGTCGCTGGGCCGCTTTCGCCGGGAGGCCGTGGCCTGGAGCTTCCCCAAACACGTCGCCGTGATGACTGAAGACCACCACGAGTCCGCGCTCTACCGCTTCGTGCCCGACTCCCCGAAGGCGCCCTTCGGCACCGGCCAGCTCCAGGCGATGGCGATCGTCTCCAAGCCGGGGTTTGACCTCGGCGACGGGCTCACCGAGGGCCAACGCCTGCTCGTGCGCTGGGTGACCTTGCCCGACCCCAGCGCCGAGACGATCCCCTGCCGAGAGCAGGCCCGGGCGCTCGGCGCGGCGATCGTGCGCCGGGGCGAGGGCCTCGCCGGGGACGGCAAACACACGGTGGTCTTCTGCGCCACCTCTGGCGGGCCCTTGGACCTCGGCCAGATCTTCTCCTTGGACCTCGCGCGCAACGAGCTGACCCTGCTCGTGCAGTCCGACGACCGGGCCCGGCTCAACATGCCCGACAACTGCGTCATCGCGCCGTGGGGCGACGTGCTGTTCTGTGAGGACGGCGACCGCGACGACCGCCTCATGGGCCTCACCCCCGAGGGTGAGCTCTACGACCTCGCCCACAACGCGCTCACCGGCCAAGAGATGGCGGGCGTGTGCTTCTCGCCCGATGGCCAGGTGATGTTCCTGAACCTCCAGCGCGACGGCGTGACCCTCGCTGTGCGTGGGCCGTTCCCGAGGAGCTAAGGCTCCCAGTCGGCGTAGGCGTTCGGCGTCTCCCACAGGCGGATCTTCACGACGGTGACGCCGCTTGAGGCGAGGAGCTCCCCGGCGACCCGGCCCAGCTCGGCGGCGAGGAGCTCCGCGCTCGGCGGGCCGTCGAGCCAATACACCGGGCGGCCCTTCTCGGCGTTGGACGCGGCGACGGCCTGGGCGACCGGGTCCGGGTCACCCTTCATCAAGATCGCCGTGTGGTCCCAGCGCTCGTCGATGAACTTGCCCACACGCTCCTTCACGACGCCGAAGTCGATCACCCGGCCCCGGTCGTCCAGGGCCTCGGCGGCGCAGGTGATCTCGGCGGTATAACGGTGGCCGTGGAGCGCCGCGCACTTGCTCTCGTGGCGCGGGATGCGGTGGGCGGCGTCCCAGGCGAGCAGCCGGGTGCAGGTGATGCGGGGCACAGTCACTCCGAGCGGTGGGCCCCCCGATGTACTCGCCGAGACCCACAACGGCCAGGGCCGCGCGCCCTTGGAGGAGAGATCCTCCGCCGCGTTCGATCGGCGCCGTCAAGATCTCCAGGTGCTTGAGATCCCGCAGAGCGCGGTCGCGGAGACGGTTCTGGGCCGATCCATTCGCGCTCACTGCCGATCGTTTGAGGATCCTGGATTGTCAAGGACTCGCCAAACCACCCCGTCCATCGGTATAGTATAAAGCTTGACCATTCCAGGCGCGTCCGCGCCTACGGAGGCGAGAAGACGATGTCCCTGCTGAGCCGTTCGCTGATCTCTCTCACCACGCTCTCCACCGTCGCGCTCCTCGGGGGCTGCGGCGACAAAGACGACACCGGCACCACCGACGCGGACATCGCCGCGCTCACGGCGCAGGTCGAGGCGCTCACCGTGGCTCTGGACGAGTCCAACACCCGCATCGGCGCGCTGGAGACCCAGGTGGTCACCTGCCAAGACGGCCTCACCGCCGTCGAGGGCACCGTCACCTCCATCGAGGGTGACCTCGCCGACCTCGGCGACGCGATCTCCGACATCGAGGGCGCCGGCTACACCACTGAAGACTGGGTGATCGCCCAGAACTACCCCGCGGGCCTCGGCGCCGTGGTCAACGTCTCCGGCGACGACGTCATCTTCGAGGGCGCCAACGTGCACATCCGCAGCGGCGCGGGCGCCACGGACGGCGCGGTCAACGGCCTGGGCAACCTCATCGTCGGCTACAACGAGGCGAGCTCGGCGGGCTCCACCCGCACCGGCAGCCACAACCTCATCGTCGGCATGGGCCACTCCTGGGAGAGCTACGGCTCCTTCGTCGCGGGCTTGGAGAACTGGGTGACGGGCCCCTGGTCCTCGGTGAGCGGCGGCTTCGGCAACATCGCTGAAGGCGAAGGCAGCAGCATCTCCGGCGGCACGGCGAACATCGCCGAGGGCACCTACTCCTCGATCACCGGCGGCACGGCGAGCACGTCGAGCGGCATCGCCTCGGTCGTCACCGGCGGCGAGTCCAACGAGGCCTCGGGCAAGGGCTCCGTGGTGGTCGGTGGGTACGGCAACAGCGCCACGGGCAGCCAGGCGGCGGTCTTGGGCGGCAACGCGAACCTCGCTTCGGGCACCAACACGACGGTCTACGGCGGCAAGTCCCAGACCGCGTCGAGCTCCAACACCTACAAGCCCTGATCCCCTCACGGGCCGCGCCTGCTATGCTAAAGCGGGCGCGGCCCCTGGCCGCTCAACGAATGAGGGCCCCCATGCGCAAGATGACGCTCCCCCTGCTCGCGTTGATCGTCGGCTGCAAAGGTGAAGATCCCTTCTTCAACCGTGGCGGCAGCTACAACGAGGTCAACGACTCCTTCCTGATCGACAGCGGCGGCGGTGACTCCAGCGACGACACCGGCCCCGCCTGCGGAGAGCCCGGCGCCCCGGTGATCACCGAGAGCCGCGCCGCCTTCGCCGACTACCCCAACATCGGCGACGTCATCGAGCTCGGCCTCACGTTCTGCGACGAGGAGGCCGACGTGCCCGGCGGCCAGGTCAAGCTCAGCGTCGGCATCGTAGACGGCACCCCGAGCGACCTCGTCGACAAGTTTGATCAGGATGGCCAAGGCGAGGCCTGCTACATCCAAGAGGACGAGGTCATCTGCGCCATCTCCGGCGTAGACACCGGCGAGTCCTACAGCCTCACCGCGCGCATCGAGGACGCCCAGGGCAACGAGTCGAACGAGATCAGCGCCACGGTGGAGTGAAGGGCTAGTCGCGGCCTCTTCGGCCCTTGAACAACATCGTGAGGAGGAAGGCCTTCGCGGCCTCCTCCGACGCGA
>JBEAVX010000865.1:0-3058 GCA_041160755.1 Pseudomonadota bacterium | reverse complement strand
GAAGGCCGTCGATGCCGACCTCCGCGCAGCGCCGGGCGAGGCGCTCGTAGCCATAGGCCAGAAACGGGTTGAGGTACCCGAAGAGCACACGCGCGGCGCCGCCTTGAAGTCTGCCCGCCAGCTCCAGGGCGTCCTCCAAGCTGGCCCCGGCGGCCAAGGCGCGCTCGCTGGCCTGCTGAATCGCCGGGCCGTCGGCGCCAGGGTCGGAGAACGGCACGCCGATCTCGATGACGTCGGCGCCGCCGTCGATGAGCGCCTGAAACAGCGGCAGGTGGTCCTGGGGGCTGGGATCCCCAGCGCAGAGGTAGGTCACCAGCACCTTTCGCCCGGTGGCGAACACTTGGTCCAAGCGGTTCTCGCTCGTCATAAGCCTAGCTCCCGCACAAGCGTCTCCATGTCTTTGTCGCCGCGCCCGCTGAGGTTCACGACGATGTGGGCGTCTCGGCCCGTGAACTGAATCACCCGGGGCAAGGCCGCCAGGGCGTGGGCCGTCTCTAAGGCGGGGATGATGCCTTCGGTCAAGGCCAAGGCCCGGGTGGCCTCTAGGGCCTCCTCGTCCGTCGCCGAGAGGTAACGGGCCCGGCCCGTGTCGTTGAGCCAGGCGTGCTCGGGGCCCACACCCGGGTAGTCCAGGCCCGCGCTGATGCTGTGGGCGGCGGCGACCTGGCCGTTCTTGTCTTGGAGCAGGTAGGTCTTCTGGCCGTGGAGCACGCCGATCTGGTTGCCGAAGATCGACGCCGCGTGTTTGCCCGAGCCGAGGCCCGCCCCGGCGGCCTCGACGCCGAACAACATCACGCTCATGTCGTTTCGGAAGGCGTGAAAGATGCCCATGGCGTTGCTGCCGCCGCCGACACAGGCCACCACCGCCGCGGGCAGCTCGACCCCTTGGGCCTTGAGCTGCCGCCGGGTCTCCTCACCGATGACCGCCTGCAGCTCACGCACCATCAGCGGGTAAGGGTGCGGCCCGGCCACGGAGCCGATGCAGTAGAAGGTGTCCCGAACGTTCGTGACCCAGTCGCGCAGGGCCTCGTTCATCGCGTCTTTGAGGGTCTTGGTGCCCGAATGAACCGGGCGCACCTCGGCGCCGAGGAGCTTCATGCGCGCGACGTTGAGGCGCTGGCGCTCGGTGTCCTCTTCGCCCATGTAGACCACACAGGGCAGGCCGAACAGCGCGCAGGCCGTCGCCGTGGCCACGCCGTGCTGACCCGCGCCGGTCTCGGCGATCACCCGGGTCTTGCCCATCCGTTTGGCGAGGAGCACCTGCCCCATACAGTTGTTGATCTTGTGGGCGCCGGTGTGGTTGAGGTCCTCCCGCTTGAGCCAGAGCTGACAGCCGAGCTGATCGCCCAGGCGGCGGGCCCGGTAGAGCCTGGAGGGGCGGCCCACGTAGTCCTCCAACAGCCCGCGTAAGGTCGCCCGAAAGGTCGGGTCGGCCCAGGCGCTCTCCCAGGCCGCGGTGAGCTCCTCCAGGGGCGGGATGAGGGTCTCGGCGACGTAGCGGCCGCCGAAGGGGCCGTAGTGGCCGCTTGGATCAGGGACTGCGGGCATCATCGCTCCTGCATCCGCGCAGAAACGCGGAGATTCTCTCTAAGCTCTGTTGACCGGGGCGGGCCTCTACGCCGGATGCGACATCCACGCCGAAGGGTTGCACGGCGGCCACCACCTCGGCGACGTTCTCCGGCTTGAGGCCCCCGGCGAGGACGAGCTCACCCAGACACGCGGCCTCTCGGGCCAGGGCGAGGTCCACGGTCTTGCCCGTGCCGCCGTGCTCGCCGGGCACATAGGCGTCGAGCAGAAACCGCCGCCCGGCCCGGGCCCGCAGGGTGTCCATCACCCCCGGCGACGCGGCGAAGGCCCGGAGCTGGTTCACGCCGAGCCAGGCCCCGAAGCCGTCGGGCACGTCGCCGTGAAGCTGCACCGACGTGGGGCCGATGAGGTCCACCCAGGCCGCGAGCTGGTCCTCCACCGGGTTCACGACGACGAGGAAGGTCTCCGTGGGCGGCTGGCCGTCTCGGCGCTCGGCGTCTCGCAGCGCGGCGCAGATCTCGGCGGCCTGCTCCAACGACACCGACCGGGGCGACGGCGGGTAGAGGTTGAGCCCGATGGCGTCGGCGCCTTCAGCCCGGGCGTGGAGCGCGGCGTCCACGCTCCGCACGCCGCAGATCTTCACCCACAGCCGCGCCACGGCCTAGCCGCCCAGGAGCGCGGCCAAGGCGGCGCCAGGGTCGGGAGCCCGCATGAGCGCCGTGCCGATGAGCGCGGCGTCGGCCCCGGCGTCGGCGGCGCGGCGGAGGTCGTCTCGGGTCGAGAGCCCCGACTCCGCCACCCGCAGCACCCCCTCGGGGATGGCACGAATCAGCGCCAGCGCCCCGGCGACGTCGATCTGGAGGGTCTTGAGATCCCGGGCGTTCACGCCGATGATGCGCGCCTCAGCCCGCAGGGCGATGGCCAGCTCGTCCGCGTCATGGACCTCGACCAGCGCCTCCAGGCCGAGCTGCTCCGCCGCGCGCAGCATGTCCCGCAGCCGGACCTCCCCCAACATCGCCACGAGGAGCAGGGCCGCGTCCGCGCCCCAGCCCCGGGCCTCTTCGAGCTGGATCGGGTGAATCAAGAAGTCTTTGCGCAGGGCCGGCACGGCGACCCGGGCGCGCACGGCGGCGAGGTCGCTGAGCTTGCCGCCGAAGTCCGGGCCGTCGGTGAGCACGCTGATCGCGGCGGCCCCGGCGCGGGCGTACCGCACGGCGACGTCCCCGGCGTCGGCGTCGGGCCGAAGCGCACCCAACGACGGCGAGCGCCGCTTGACCTCGGCGATGACGGCGAGGCCCACGCCCGGGTGCCGGTGGGCGCGCAGGGCGGCGGCGAAGGCGCGCGGCGTCGGGCCTTGGAGGGTCGGCGGGTGTGTGAGGAGCGCGGCGACCTCGGCCTCTTTGCGGAGGTTCACCCGGCCCAAGAAGCCCTGGAGCCCGGCGGGCGGCGGCGCGGGCGGCAGAAGCTCCACGTCCACCGGCGCCGAGGGCTGGGGGAGCGGCGCGGGCGGCAGCGCGGGCGGCGGAGCCAC
>JBEAVX010000857.1:0-14177 GCA_041160755.1 Pseudomonadota bacterium | reverse complement strand
GTGTAATGAAGCTCGGCGCGGTCGTGGAGGGTGACGCGCCAGCGCACATCGGCGCTGCCGACGACGGCGAGGCCCGGCGCAGCGCAGCGGGGGTCCGCCGGGTCAAACAAGGCCCGCAGGGCGGGCTCGGCGGCGCCGCCCTCGGGGCCACGCTGGGAGTGGCCGCCGAGCCAGGCCTCGATCGGCGTGGCGCTCGTCGCCCAGTCGTAGGGGCAGCCCAAGATCGCCACCCCCTCGGGGGCGAGGAGGGCGTCGATGCTCGCGGCGTGGGTCCACGGGGAGCTGACACAGTCGAGCAGGTGAAGGCTCACGAGCGCTTGAACGCCGCCGGGGCCAAACGGCAGGGCCATGGCGTCGGCCATCCAGAAGTCCAGGCGCGGGGCGGCGGCGAGCAGATCGTCGGGGAGGTCGTGCTCGACGACGTCGTAGACGAGGCCGACGCGGCGCCGAGGGTACCGTACCCGCCCGGTGCGTAACGCCCGGGCCGCCACCCGCAAGAAGCTGAGGTCGAGATCGACGCCTAAGGTGAGCCCCGGGTGAGACGCGGCCAAGGCGAAGCTCACCCGACCCGGCCCGCAGCCGAGCTCCAGACGAAGGCCGGGCGGCGCCGTGGGGGCGAGGCGCTGGCCGGCCTCAAACACCCCCAAGGCCGGGCACGCCGGGCCGGGGTGCGTGGCGTCGAGGGCGCCCCAGTGGTCGCGGGCGTACTGGGCCACGGCGCGGCGCTGGCGCTCGAAGGGGGAGTCGGGCCCCGCACAGTCCCCGAGCAGGCTCTCCAGGCTGGGGTGCATCGGCGCCGGGGCGAAGAACGCGCCGGGGTTGCCTTGGACGTGGGCGCGCAGGTTCACCACGAGCACGGGCACGCCGTCGAGGATGGGATACTCCCGTTGGCAGCGGGGATTGCTGCAATGCAGCACGCCCTCGACGATGTGCTCGCCGTCCTCTCCCCAGACCTCGGCGAGGCGCAGCGGGTGGGCCTGGTCGGCGTCCCGGCAGGTCGGGCAGACCGGGGCGACGGCGTCGAGGTGCTCACGGCGCACGGTCAGCCCCCGATCAGCACGGTCGGGCAGCCAGGGGGCAGGATCTTGCCCGTCGGCGAGGGGATCGGCGCCACGCAGGAGGCGTGGGCGGTCAGGTCGTTCACCCGCGCGGCGGGTTTTCCGCCGATGAGCACCGTCGCCGAGCCCATGCTGATGACGCCGGGGCCGCCGGGCACGCAGCTCGCCAAGGCGCAGGGCGCGGTCTGGCTGCCCATGACCGCCGCGGGCTGGCCGCCGATGAGCACCGTCGCCTCGGTGTTGAGCAAGATCGCCAGGGGCATCGCCGGGTGCGGGACGGGGGTCGGGACCGGCGCCGCCGGGTGAATCGGCGCGTGGCAGTGCGGCGCGTCCTGCAACACCTGGTCGGTCATTCGCGCGGCGGGGCTGCCCATCGTGGCTCCGTGCTCGCTGGGGTCAGTGGATGCGGACGAGGGCGCCTTGCCCGTCCAAGAGGCCGCCGCGGCCGCCTTCGGTGGGTGACGATGTGGCCTTGGACTTGCGCATCGCCGCATCGTAGCACGCCCGGCGGGGGCCAACGCCCGTCGCCTGGGCAGGCTCAGCGCGCCCGGCGCTGGCGGGCTCGGGCCCGATCCACCCGCGCCATGACCCGCGCCACGTCATGGCCCGCGTAGATCACCTCGCCGTCGCCGTCGAGGGCATAAAACATCGGGATTCGCCCCCGGCGCCCGAGGAGCTGGGCGGCGGCGGGGCTCTCGCCGAGCTCCCAGGGCTGGCCACGGATGGTCACCGCGCGCACGACCACGTCGGGGTGCTCGTCGAGGTAGGGCCGCAGGGCCCAGGCGGCGTCGTGGCACGGCCCGCACCAGGCCGCGCCGACGTCGACGATGGTGTAGTGGCCGGGCGTGGCCAAGGACTTCAGGTCAACGGCCTCGCCCTCGCTCACCGTCATCACCTGGGGCGCCTCGGCGCCCGCCCAGGGGTCGGGGAAGGGGGAGGCGGCGAGGAGCAGGGCGAGCGCGGCGAACATCATGGGATCGTAACCCACGGCGGCGGCGGGCCCAGGGCCTCCTCGACGAGCCCGACGCTGGCGCCGTTGCGGCCCGTCGGCTCAAAACGGGCGATCACGCCGGGGTGTTGGCGAAGGAGCTCGCCCAAGAGCGCCCCGGCGACGCGGTGGGGCAGCACCCGGCACGAGCAGGCGAAGGCGACGAGCTCCCCGTCCGCGATGAGGCCGACGGCGACGAGGCCATGATCGGCGAGGCGGTCGCTCACGAAGCCCACCCACAGGCCCTCGGGGTGAAGAAGCTCGGGCCGGGCGCCGTTGAGGGTGAGCTGATTGCTGCGTTGCAGCAATTCCCGGGCCCGGGGCAGGTCGGCCTCGACGGCGGGGCGCCCCCAGACCCTCAGCCCCAAGCCCATCAAGAAGCCGGTGAGATCTGGATCTTGCGCGGCGGCCAGGACCACCGCCGCCCGGCTCTTGTACGACGGGATCCGCGGGGTGTCGGTGAGCGCCCAGACCTGGGTGTGGGGCCCGGTGAGGAGCTGCTCCCGGAAACCATCGACCTCGCCGCCGAACACGACCACCTCGGGGGCGTTCGTGGCCACCTCGGCGCGCTCAAAGGGGGAGTCGTCCAAGAAGCCCAGGCGATCGAGGCCGATCCCCAGGACGTCGGCGATCCGTCGGCACATCGCTGACTTTGGGCCGAACCCGGCCTCGATCACCACGAAGTCGTCGAGATCCAGGGCCACCCGGCGCAGCAGCGCGGCGTGCTCGGCGGCGAAGATCCCCTGGAGATCCTCGGGGAGATCGTCGTACATCTTCGCGTAGAGGCCGAAGCGGCGCTCGGGATCCGCCGGGCGACGGCGAAAGCGCGCGCGCACCAGCTCGGGATCGTTGCGGGTGGCCAAGGCGAGGAGGATCCCCCGGCGCTGGGCCTCTCGTAGGGCCTCGTGCAGCCCCCGGCGCAGGCGCCACCAGCCCTCGATGAGCGCGGCGCTGGGCGTGGCCTGGCCTTGGGGCAGATACGCCGGGTTTCGGGTGGAGAACTGATCGTGGCTGATCTCGCCGTAGATCAAGGTGTCGTCGAGATCCACGACGAGGCACTTGAGCGGGCCTCGGGTGCGGGCGGTCCACAGCGCGGCGAGGGCCTCGGCCTCGGCGACGGCGGCTTCGTCCCCGACGGCCTCCCCGTGGCCCAGGCCGAACCGGGTGTCGTCGGCGGCCACGCCTCGGCGGGCCCAGATCCCGGCGACGTCGAGGCGTCGGGCGTCCCCCAAGACGGCCTCCAGCGCGTCGAGGGCCGCGTGGAGCCCCGGCGGCGGCGGCCCCCAGCCGAAGCTCCCGGCGCTCGGGCGGCGCAGGCCCCGGTACACGACGGGCAGGCCCTCCAAGGCCTGAACGATCGTCGTCAGCAGGCCGAGGGGCAGGGGAGGTGAGGCGCCGGTCAACGCCGCGGCGCAGATCGGGCCGATCACGTCCCAGCCAAAGAGATCGACGTACACCAACGACGGCCCCAGCCGCCGGGCGAGGGCGGCGTCGGTGAAGCTGGAGACGATCACCTCCGCGCCGGTGATCCCCCGGAGCGGCCCGGCGAGGCGATCCAGGCCGCAGCGCCCCAAGAGCACGATCGGGCCGTCGTTCATGAACCGCGCTCCGGCGACGAGGATCAAACCGATGATCGTAGCCAAGTGGCCAGAGACTTGTCGTTTTTTGTCATCGGCCAACGATCATCTTGAGCGATCTCTGAGCATGGAGCGCCGCTTTGGTTGGTTCCATCCGCGCCGATCGCCCGGGGCGCCGCCCGGGGCGCCGCTGACTCTCTGGCGCGTGGTATCGATCAAGGTGAGGAAGTACGTCTTCATGCTGATGACCGGCGCGACAAGGCAGGATGCCGTGATGAGGACCTCGGTGGAGGAGCGCCTCGCGGTGATCGCGGGCCTGGAGCTTCGACGCGACGACGCGAGCGTCGAGGGTCTCCTCAACTTCGCGGTGAGCCCCGCCGTCGAGGACGCCGTGCGCGCCGTCGCCCAGCGCGCGCTCTCCCGCCGGTTGGGCGCCTTGGACCTCGCCCAGCGCCTCGGCGCGCGGCTCATCGACGCGCCGGTCGCCACTCGCCGCGTCATCGTGCAGGCGATCGTGACCCATGGGGATCTCCGCAGCGTGCCATGGCTGCTCGCGGCGCTTGAGGATCCCGACGAGGACGTCCGGCGGATCTCCGTGCGGGGCCTGGGCCAGCTCGGCAGCGCTGGGGTGGCGGACGAGCTGCTCAGCCTGCTCGACGATCCGGGCGTGGCCCTTCGCCTGGATGTCTGCCGCACCTTGGCCCGCATCGGCGGAGAGGCCGGTCACCGCGCCTTGTCTCGGCTCATCGAGGATCCTTCGGCGCGGCTGCGCGAGGAGGTCTGCATCCTCCTGCGGGAGCAGCCGGACTCGGCCCTCGTCGGCCCGCTGCTAGGCCGCCTTGCCGACCCAAAGGAGCGCAGCGAGGTGCGGTTTAAGGCCGTCGAGGCCTTGAGCGCCGCCCGCGATCCCGCCGCGCTGCCCGCGCTCATCGCCGCGCTCTCCGACGCTGACAACGCCGTGCGCTCCACGGCGGCCTGGTGCCTCGGCGTGTTTCGGGCCCCCGAGACCTTTGAGCCCCTCGTCGCCTACCTCTTCGCCGACATGGACGGCGAGTACGCCCACGCCGGGGCGGCGATCTCCTTGGGCCTCAGCGGCGATCCCCGGGCCTTGGCCCCGCTCACCAGAGCCCTGGATGATGAGCGTGAGGCCGTGCGCCAGTGGGCCGCCGAAGGTCTGGGGCACCTCAAGCTCGCCCAGGCCGTGCCGCCCCTCGTGTTGGCCTTGGAGGACGTCAGCGAGGCCGTTCGGGAGTCTGCGGCCCGGGCGCTCGGGCGCCTTGGAGAGCCCGCCGCGCTCCCCAACCTCATCGCCGCCTTGGTCGCCGACGAGGTGCCGATCCGCGCCGCCGCCGCCGAGGCGATCGGGGCGATCGGCTCGCCGGAGGGCATCGACGGGCTCATGGAGGCCACCGCGTCGGATCTCCACGAGCGGGTGCGCGCCGCCGCCGCCGAGGCCCTGGGCCGTCTGGGCGTGCCGAGCCCCGAGGTCGCCCGCCGCCTCTTGCACCTGCTCAGCGAAGAGAGCCTCAGCGTGCGCCGCGCCGCCGCGACGGCCTTGGCCACCGTCGTCGAGCCCGGGCAGCTCCCCGGCCTACGCACCCTCATCCGCAGCGAGCCCCGGCTCACTGAAGACGCGCCGACCTGGGTGAGCCTGATCACCGCCCGCGCGCGCCTCGGGGATGAGGCCGCCCGAGAGGCGCTGTGGCGCCTCGCCCGCGAAGACCAGGCCGAGAGCTGGCGCGCCGCCGTCGGGCTGGCGCAGATCGGCGATCTTCGGGCGGTGGAGCCCAACGTGCGGCTCCTGCGCGCCCGGGAGTGGAGCGTGAAGCTCCAGGCGATTCACGCCTTGGCGACGCTGCGCAGCGCGGCGGCCATCCCGGGCCTGCGCGAGCGCCTGCGCGACCGCACCCCCGCCGTGCGGGAGGCGGCGGCGCGGGCCATCGCCGAGATCGAGGGCGCCTAAGACGCCCTCCATCCCCTCAAGGCTCAGCGGCGGCGGCGGACCATGAGCCCCGCGAGGCCCAAGGCGGCCAACATCCCCAAGCCACGCGAGGCCGGGGCGGTGGAGGTCGAGCAGGTGAAGAGCCCGCCCTTCTCCTCCTCGTCGTCGCCGTCGATGTCTTCGCCGCCGTCGTCCTCGGGCTCCTTCGCGGGCACGGGCACGAGGCCGGGCTCGTCACACCACACGCGGGTGCCGTCCTCGCAGCGGGCGCGCATCTCAGCGTCGATCCAGCCCAGGTAGAAGTCGACGCGGGTGTCCACGCCGCCGGTCTCTTTGCAGTCCGTCTGGTCGTAGGCGTGGGAGGTGACGCCGACGATACGCATGGACTCCTTGAGGTCGGTCTCGACCCAAGCGAAGGACGGGCCGCCGGAGTCGCCGTGGCACTTGCGCACGTCGGTCTCCAGCTCACCCACCTTAAACTCGGCGTCGCTGATCTCCGCGATGGCGCTCATGCCCTGCTGTTTGTAGGCGTAGGTGCCGGGCTCGGGCGCGTCGAAGGGGCTGTCCGAGGCGACCTGCTGGCCCCAGCCGACGACGGCCAGCTCCGTGCCCACGGCGAGCTGCGCGGCCTCTTCTTCGGTGATGACGTAGGCGTGGGGCACGTCGGTGACGGCCTGATCGAGGAAGATCAGGGCGACGTCGTAGTTGGTGGCGAGGCCGGTCTGGAGCTTCTGGATGTCCCAGCTCTCGTGAACCACCCAGTCCCAGGCGACGATGGCGTCCGACGGCCACTCGTTGACGGCGCTGCCGTCGTGGGCGCTCAGGTCGGCCTGACGGGTCCAGCGGATGTCTTTGTTGTCGATGGTGCCGAAGCCGTAGGTGAAGGCGTAGTCATCGAGGCAGTGGGCGGCGAGGAGCACGACGTCCGGGGCGATGAGCGTGCTGGAGCACACGAACATCCGGATCTCCATCGCGTTGCCGCCGAACTGGAGGTCGGCGTCCATCATCATGCCGCCCGCCATCGGGTAGTCGTCGATGGTGGCGTCTTCGCCGTTGATGATCGACGAGACCGTGGGGGTGTTGGCGCCTGCGCTGGGCGTGGCGGCCTCGAAGCCCGTGGGCTCGCCCGCGAGGGCCGCGCCGCTGAGCGCGATGGCGAAGAGAGCAGAGGGGATGATCATGGCGACTCCTCAGAGTTTGGGGATGCCGCCAATCTGTCTCCAGATTCTCCCGACCGCAAGCGCGGGCTTTGTCAGCCCTGCGTCAACCCAGCGCGCTCTCGCTCTAACTTCGCCGCGTGGCGGAAGAAGGTCACGAGGTAGTTCGTCGCGCTCGCGAGCGTAAAGAAGAGCGCGATGTACATCAGCACCAGCCCGGCGGAGTGGACCTCGACATGAAAACGTGGGCTCGGCCACAGAGTCGTGGGGTAGTGCCACAACAAGAAGCCGAGCGCCGTGGACTGGAACGAGGTCTTGAACTTGCCCAAGGTGTCGGCGGGCATCACCAGGCCTTCAGAGATCGCCACGGTGCGCAGCGCGGTGATCGTCAGCTCGCGGCAGATGATCACCGCCGCCACCCAGGCCGGCATCCAGCCCAGGTTCACGAGCATGATCATCGTCGTGGCGACCATGAGCTTGTCGGCGAGGGGGTCCAGAAAGGCCCCGATCACCGAGGTGAGCCCCCACTTCCGGGCGAGGTAGCCGTCGATGACGTCGGTGATCATCGCCACGACGAAGATCACGCAGGCCAAGGCGGCCTCTAAGCGGGTCGGCGTCGTGTAGAGCAGCCACACCATGAGCGGCACCACGGCGATGCGGGCCACGGTGAGGCTGTTGGGGAGGTTCCAGAAGCCCTGGCGCTTCACTGCGCACCTGAGGCGGCGTCGAGCTGCCCGCGGAAGTGGTTGTAGAGGGCCATGACCTTCACGACGTACTCCTGGGTCTCAGGGATCGGCGGGATGCCGTTGTGGCGCTTCACCGCCCCGGGGCCCGCGTTGTACGCCGCCAGGGCCAGCTCCGTCGAGCCGAACTCGTTGAGCTGACGTGCGAGGTAACGCGCGCCGCCGTCGATGGCCTGGGTCGGGTCGAAGGGATCCGCCACGGCGAGCTCCCGCGCCGTGCCCGGCATGAGCTGCATGAGGCCCTGGGCGCCCGCCGGGGAGACCGCCCGGGGGTTCATGCCCGACTCTGCGAGCGCCACGGCCTTGATCAAGGGCGCGGGCACGCCGTACTGCAGCGACGCCCCGGCGATGACGGTGTCGTAGTCGTTCAGCGCCGGGAAGCTCCGCAGGCTCACGGCGGACGGCGCGGGCAAGGGCTTCTCACGGAGCAGGACGGTGTAGCCCGAGCGCGCCGGGGGCGAGTCGGTGAACGTCAGCGTCCCGTCTGGGTTCTCACGAATCCAGATGTCCTGGGCGAGCACGACGAGCAGCAGGAAGGAAGGCAGGGGGCTCACGACGACAGGATACCCGCAATGGGGCCTCGCGCGTTATCGTGGGCGGACGAACGGAGGTGCCTTGCGGCAGATCTGCGACTTCTTGGTCATCGGCTCCGGCATCGCCGGGCTGCTCTACGCGCTCAAGGCGTCCCAGCACGGGCGCGTCATCCTGCTCACGAAGACCGAGCTGGAGGA
This sequence comes from Pseudomonadota bacterium, assembly GCA_041160755.1. Taxonomy (GTDB): domain Bacteria; phylum Myxococcota_A; class UBA796; order UBA796; family CAJQPC01; genus JADKFE01. The sequence goes on along the minus strand of JBEAVX010000857.1, from coordinate 5,981 downwards.
GTCCAACTCCCGCTACGCCCAGGGCGGCGTGGCGACGGTCTGGGATGAGTCCGACTCCTTCGAGGAGCACATTCGGGACACGCTCGTCGCCGGGGCGGGCCTGTGCCGCCGGGCCACGGTCGAGCACGTCGTCACCCAGGGCCCGGCGCGGATCCGGGAGCTGATCGACCTCGGCGTGGCGTTCTCCCGGCACTCCTCGACCTCGGATGAGCTGGAGCTCGCCCGCGAAGGCGGCCACGGGAAACGCCGCATCTTGCACGCGAAGGATCAGACCGGCGCGGAGATCGTGCGCGCCTTGGTCGCCGCGGTGCGCGCGCACCCCGACATCGACGTTCGTCCCCACCACGTCGCCGTGGACCTCATCACCGAGCGCTGGCTCAACCGCCGCCGGGGCGAGCCCGAGCCCTTCCCCGACCGTGTGCTCGGCGCCTACGCCTTGGACGTGACCCGGGGCGAGGTGGACGTGTACTGCGCGCGGGTCGTCGCGATCTGCAGCGGCGGCGCGGGCAAGGTCTACCTGCACACGACGAACCCCGACGTGGCCACCGGCGACGGCATCGCCATGGCCTGGCGCGCCGGGGCCAAGGTCGCGAACATGGAGTTTGTGCAGTTCCACCCCACGTCGCTCTACCACCCGAACGCCCAAGGATTCCTCATCTCCGAGGCCCTGCGCGGCGAGGGCGGCCGGCTCATCCACAAGAACGGCGACCGCTTCATGGCCCGCTACGACGAGCGCCTGGAGCTCGCCCCGCGCGACATCGTCGCCCGCGCCATCGACGCCGAGATCAAGCGCCTCGGCGAAGAGAGCGTGTTCTTGGACATGACCCACCACAGCCGGGAGTACCTGCAAGACCGCTTCCCGGCGATCTACGCCCGCTGCTTGGAGCTCGGCTTCGACATGGCGACGACGCCGATCCCCGTCGTGCCCGCCGCGCACTACTTCTGCGGAGGTGTCGTCACCGACCTCACCGGGGAGTCCACGGTGCGGAACCTCTTCGTCGTCGGCGAGGCGGCCTGCACGGGGCTTCATGGGGCGAACCGCCTCGCGTCAAACTCGCTCTTAGAGGCCGCGGTCTTCGCCGACTCAGCGGCGGCCGCCTTGGTCGAGCGCCGCGCCGAGCCCCTGCGGGAGGATCTCCCCGAGTGGGACCCAGGCCGCGCCGCCGCGTCGGATGAGCTGGTCGTGGTCAAGCACAACTGGACCGAGATCCGCCGCTTTATGTGGGACTATGTCGGCATCGTGCGCACCACCCGGCGCCTCAAGCGCGCCCGGCACCGGGTGCAGCTCGTGCAAGAGGAGATCGACAGCTACTACTGGGACTTTCGGCTCACCCATGACGTGGTCGAGCTGCGCAACCTGGCCACCGTCGCGGAGCTGGTGGTCGAGTGCGCGCTGAGACGGCGGGAGAGCCGGGGCCTGCACTACACCTTGGACTACAAAGAGCAGGATCCGAGTTGGATCCGCGACACTGAGCTTGAGAGGAGGATCCCGTGAAAAAACTCGTCCCGCTCGTGGCCCTCGCGCTCCTGGCGATGGGCTGCAACAGCAAGATCAAGAAGTACGCCGACAACATCGACAACATGGCGCTCTACCCGCAGCAGCAGGCGTCGATGCCGTCGGTGAACATGGGCTCGGCGACGGTGCCCGTGGACGGCGTCGCCGGGCAGGTCGCCAACGCGGCCACCGACGTCATCATCGACGGCTTCGAGATCGAGATGGCCAACCGCCTGAACAAGATCATCGAGCCCGACCGGCTCACCGAGCGTATGGGCACGGCCACTGAAGAGTTCATGAACGAGAAGGGCCCGTTCCCGGTCAACCAAGACAGCCGGTGGCAGCTCTACGTCAACATGAACGGCTGGGGCCTCACCGCCAGCGAGTCGAGCGTCGCGTCGGCCTACATGTACCTGGACATCGAGGGTTACGGCCCCAAAGGCAAACGCATCTACAGCCGCTCGTTGACCTGCACGATCCCGCTCTCCAGCTACGTCGGGCTCTCCGTCGGCGCCGCCCAGACCGCCGCGAACATCGGCGCGATCACCGCGATGAGCGACAAGGAGCTGCGGAAGGTCTTCCAGGACCTCAGCGAGTACTGCGGCCGCGAGGCGGCGATGCAGCTCAAGCAGGTCGTGGGCCGCGCGAGGTAGGGCCGCGCGTCAGGGCTGGGAGGCCGTGAGCACGGCGAGGGCCTCCCACACCGCGGGCTCCATGTCTTCGAGGGCCAGGCCCTCCATCGCCCCGCACAAGGTCACGAGCGCGTGCTTGTGCAGGGGCTCGACGCGCTGGCCCAGGCCGCGCTCCCGGGCGAGCGACCACCACTGGCGCGCCGCCGGGGCCTGCCGGGCGACGGCGGCGCAGGTGGCGCGCACGAGGCCGATCGTCGCCCAGGCTTGATCGCGGGGGTGCAGGGCCAGGGCCTCGGCGGCGCGGCGGGCCTCGGCCTCGGCGGGCTCCAGGTGGTGCTCGTTCATCGCCATCAGGGCCAACATGGCCCGGGCGCGACCTCGGGAGACGGGGCGGCACCAGCGCTCGGCGAGGCGGGCGGCGCGGGTGAAGCGCTCTCGGGCGAGCAGGCGGTCGTCGGCGCGCAGGGCGAGCTCCCCCAGCGCGATGAGCGCGTCGAGCTGCACCTGGGGCTCGGAGCAGGTCGCGGCGTTGGCCCGGGCGGCGCGCAGCTTCTGATCGGCGACGGCCCAGGCGCCTTTTCGGGCGGCGAGGGTGCCTTCAGCCATCGCCGCGCGGGCGGCGGCGCGGGTGTCGCCGGTGCTGCTCGCGGCGTGGTTGAGGCGCTCTACGGCCAGGTTGGCCTCGTCAAACCGACCGGCGCGGGCGGCGAGGTGGAACAGGCCGTCCCAGCCCTTCACGCCCAGGGGGTGCTCCGCCGGGCGCAGCTCGACGAGGCGGCGCAGGCACTGTTGGGCGGTGACGACGTCGTCCTCATGGTTCGCGGCGACGGCCTCGGCCCACACGGCCTCCGCGAGGCCGTCTTTGTCGGCGACGGCCTCCAGATCGGCCCGGGCGAGCTTGGCGAGGCGCCGGGCGCTCTCGGGCTGGCCCAGATCCGCCTCGGCGCGGGCCTGGAGCGCGAGGAGCCTGCCCCGGGTGAGGCGGTCGAGCGGCCCCAAGACCAAGGCGGCGCGGGCGGCCTTGTCGGCCTCGCCGGGGCGGTCGAGCTCCAGGAGCGCGGCACCTTTGAGGCGGCGGGCCTCGGCCCGGGTGCTGAGGTTCGGGTTCTCGGGGCTCTCGGTGAGATCGGCGGCGGAGATCGCCAGCTCGGCGGAACGAATCGCCGCCGAGTAGCGCCCCTGGCTCAACATGCTGCGCACCGAGCGCAAGAGCGGGCCCAAGGCCGCCTCGGGCTGGCCTGAGCGCAGGAGGTGCAGGCCCCAGGGCAGGTCGACGTCCACGCCGGTCTGCTCGCCATGGCGCTGCCAGGCCGCCGCGAGCTTCTCGTGAATCTCGATGCTGTCGGCGAGCTCTTCGGCCATCTTGCGGGCCGTGCGCTGGAGCGCCCCGTGCTCAAACCGCAGCAGCCCGCCCTCCTCACGCAAGAGCCCAGCGGCGAGGAGCGCGTCGAGGCCCGCCTCGGAGACGTCCCGCAGCACGCCCACCGGCGGCGTCTGCCCCGCGAGCGCCACCGAGGCCAAGGCGATGGCGGCCTCGACCGGGTCCTCCGTGGCCCGCACCGCCGAGGTGAGCCGGTAGGCGTAGAGCTTCGTGAGGTTCACCGGGAGCACGTCGTTGATCTTGAGGCCGGGCTTGAGGCGGTAATGGAGCTGCTCGTCGGCCTTGAGGAGCCCCCGGGCGGCGGCCTGGCGCAACAACATGCCCGCGGCGAGGGGGAAGTTGGCCACCCGCTTCGTCACGACCCGGGCCAGGGCTTCGTCTAAGGTGAGCGCCTCGTCGAGCAGGCCACGGATCTGCTCCGGGGTGAGCGCGGGCAGATCCAGGCGTAAGGCGCCGAGCTCTTGCATCGCCTTCACGCGGTCCAAGAGCGCCGGGCTCGCGTCGAGGCTCTCCTGGGCCAAGGTCGCGAGCACCAAGGCCGGGCGTCGGCCCACGGCGCCCTCCAACAGCGCCTCGCAGAAGTCTAAGCCGTCGCCGGGCTCTTCAGCGTGCTCTACGTCGTCGAGCACCACGCAGGCCCCGCCGCGCCAGGCCCGGGCGTCGATCTCCTCCACCAAGAACCGCAGGCCCAGGGCCGCGTTCGGCGCTTGTTCACCGGGCAAGAGGTAACCGCACCACCGGGCGAGGATCTGGGCGTCGTCGCGGGCGAGGTCGAGGGTCGTCTCGCGGTCTCGGGCCACCCAGCGCGTGAGGCGCTCTTGGAGGCGCAGGCGGGTGTCGTTGAACGGGCTCAGCAGCTCACGCACGGCGCCGAGGTAGCCGTCGTCCACGCCCGCCGGGCGCTGGTAGCGCAGGCGAAACGCCTCCATCCAGCCGCCCTCGTCGAGCGCCCGGGCGATGTGCTCCACGAGCCGCGTCTTGCCGGAGCCTTCAGTGCCGATGATGAGCACCACACGCGGCCCGCGCTGGGTGACGACCTCTCGGGCCTGACGCCAGAGGATCTCCAGCACTTGTTCGCGGGCGACCAGCGGCACGTCCCGCACGGCGAGGAGCGCGAGGCTCGCCTTGGCGCCTGAAGGCTGGGGCGGCTCCGGCGGCGGCAGGGGCGGCAAGGGCTCCGGCGGCACCTTCCGCCAGCGCAGCTCCGGGCGCTTCTGGGGGCGGCGGCCGACGATCTGCTCTGGCACGGGCATGGCCCCGCTGGACATGATGTCGGTGAGCTCGCCGTCGCCGTCCTCGCCGCCCTCTTGGCTGTAGGTGTCGCGCTGGCCCATCCGCTCACGGATGCCGCGCAGGGCCCGGCGCACGTCGGCGGCGCGGTCGTAGCGTTGGCGGGGCTCGGGGTCGAGCAGGTTGAGGATCAGGTCCTCCAGCTCGTCGGGCACCTCGACGCCGGGCAAGGGGCGCAGGCCCGGGGGCTCCTCCAGGCGCGCGTCGAGGAGCTGCTTGCGGCTCTCGCCGCTGCCATGCGGGCGTTTGCCGCACAGGCTCTCCCACAGGATGAGGCCCAAGGCGTAGAGATCCGTCCAGGGGCCGAACTCCTGGGGTTTGCCCTCCAGCTGCTCGGGCGCCATGTACGTCGGCGTGCCGCCCACCCGGCGCACGTCCCGGGCGATCTGCCCGAGGTCGTCGGCGACGCCGAGATCGGCCACCCAGACCTCGGCCTCGTCGGGCCCGGTCTTGTGCAGCAGGATGTTCGCGGGCTTGAGGTCCTGGTGGACGAGGCCGTGGGCGTGCAGGGCGGCGAGGCCCCAGCAGACCTGCTCCATGTAGAGCAAGAGGTCGCCCACCCGGAATCCCCGGCGGAAGAGGTCGCGCAGGCTGCCGAGCTCGGCGAAGGCCAAGGCCACGAAGGGGCGCCCATCGGCGAGCTCGCCGAAGTCATGCACCGGGACGAGGTGCCGCTGGACGATCTGGGCGCTGAGGCTGACCTCTCGGAAGAAGCGCGCCCGGAAGCGCCGATGCAGGGCCAGGTTCTTCTTGACGATCTTGAGCGCGACATCGACCCCGAGCACCTGATCACGCGCGAGGAACACCTCCCCCGTGGCGCCATCGCCGATGAGGCGGCGCGCGAGGTAACGCTCGGGGAGCGTCGGCAGCTCTGGGATCTCGTCAGCGGACATTCTCAGCGGCCCAGGAGGGACTTCGGGCGGGGTTCGCGGCGGCGGGTTACGCCCGTCGGTCGCTCGGAGGATGAATTATGCCGCGATATGAGGTCGAGAGCGCAGACGAGGTCTTTGAGGTCTCGGGAGACACCTGGCTCATCGCGCTCAGCCGGGCCTTGGCTCGGGTTGGCAAAGACGTGAGCGCCCTCGGTCGGCTCTCCATCGGCCTGGATCGTGCGGGCGCGGTGAGCGCGCGGCACCCGGAGGAGGGCTGGGACATTCGCCTCTGCCCCGTCGAGGATCTCTAC
>JBEAVX010000847.1:0-3574 GCA_041160755.1 Pseudomonadota bacterium | reverse complement strand
CCCAGTACCTTGTGCGAGACGGGGACCGTGTGGTGCTCAGCCAGGCTGGAGAGGCCAAGCACCCAGTGACCGCGATCTCTTGGGAGGCCGCGACGCGCGCCGCCGCTTGGTTCGGTGGCCGACTGCCCAATGAGCTGGAGATCGAGAAGGCCGGGCGAGGCGTAGACGGACGGTACACCCCTTGGGGGCGGGAGCTGGAGCCTCGCTGGTCGCGTGTGCTGGGCTCCCAGCCCTCACCGCCGGGTCTGCTCCCGGTCGGCACGTTCGACGCGGACGAGAGCCCCTACGGCGTGCGTGACCTCGCAGGGAACGCGCGCATCTGGTGTCGCAACTGGTGGTCGGTCCGGGGACCGATTCGTGACGGGCGGGCGGTGGATACCCCGGAGATGGGCACCCACCGCGCCGCGCGGGGGGGGTTCTATGGCTCCCCCCCTGTGACCCAACGCCTCGCCACGCGCTTTGGCAACATCCCAGCACAACGCCTAAACGCTACAGGAATGCGAGTGTTGTGGCCGACTCCTCAGCCGAGGGTGTTCGAGGAGTAGGTCACGCCAACGGTGAAGGGGATGTTGGACTGGTTCTTGGTCCAGCTCCCCGAGGTCGCCCCGGGCGGCGGCAGGGGCGTGACCTTGAACGGCGTGACGCTGCTCGTCGCGGTGAACGACAGCGTGTTGACCTTGTAGCTGCCCGCGCCGTTGGAGGTCACCTCGACGGACACCCACATGCTCTTCGCCGCGTTGTTGCCGTCGTTGATGCTGAAGTTGCCGTAGGAGGTGCCCGCCGGGGCCGTGGTGATGGTCGTCATCGACGGCGCGTAGTCTTCGGTCTCGGCGTAGCTCAGGTTTGCGGGCACGTTCCACGAGATCGAGCCGCCGCTGGCGGTCTGCTGCAGCCACTCCATCGTCAGGCTCGTGAAGCTCTGCGGGGCGCCGGTGCTCCGGAAGTACCACATCGCCTTCCCGGTCTGAATGGTCGAGCCCCCGCCGTTGAAGCTCACCGCCGCGCCGGAGTTGTTCACCAGGCCCGTCGCGAGCACGGTGCCGCCGCTCTTGAGGGTCCAGACGCCTAGGTCCCCAGTATCGGAGTCCAGCTCCTTGATCTTCCGGTTGCCATCGGGCACCCACGAGGGCTTCACCGGCACCTCTTGGATCGACGGGTTGTTGAACGGGGCGTCCAGGGCCCGCGCCGCCCCCGCGAAGGCCGGGGCCTGGTCGGTGTAGCCCAGCACGTTGAGCAGCTCACGCGCCCGGAAGGTCAGCTCCCGGTGGCTCGCCTTGACGATGTGTACGCCGCCGACCTGGGCGTTGCCCCACTGGCTGAGCAGGGTGAGGAGCGCGAAGGAGTAGGCGCTCTGCCACTGACCGGCGATGTAGGCCTCGTAGCTGGCCGCGCCGACGGCGGTGGAGAGCAGCACCCGCAGGCCGGTCCCGGCGCCGGGCTGGGGCTCGGCGTTGAGGAGGTCCTGGTCGAAGCGCCGCACGTCCAGGTCGCCGTAGCAGGCGTCGATCACCAAGGTCACGCGCTCGTTCAGGCCCAAGGCGGCGAGGCGCAGGTCGAGCTGCTGCACGACGAGGGCGCCGCGCAGGGTGCCATCGGTGATCTCGGCGTCGCTCAGGCCCAAGGCGAGGCGGTCGCCGTCAAAGTCCGTGGCGTTGGGGTCGTCGCCGGGGCGGATGTGGCCGCCGTGGCCCGAGAACACGATGAGCCCGGTGCCCGTGGGGTTCTCTTGCAGCCAACGCACGAGGGCGTCGATGGCCACGTTCGCCTCTTCAGCGCTCGCGCCGTGCTGGTGGCCCTTGGGCAGCCGCACGTCATCGCCGTCGAGCGCCGGGTGGGTGAGGAGCTGGACCTGCTCACCGGGCACCCCGAGGCTCACCCGGGCGAAGCGCAGCCAGTGGCGCATGTCGTTGCAGGAGCCCTTGAGCGAGGCGCCCGCCCCGAGGTTGGGGTACTCGTTGACACCGATCAGGACCGCGTAGGTGTTGCCGGACATGAGTCATTCTCCGTAGGGGGGTCGCGGGGCCACGCGCCGCGCGACCTCGGCGCAGCATAGATCAGGCGCTCTCTCGCCTTTGTTTCAAATGATTTCGGCGCGTGATCACCGGACTTTGATTGGTTCGCGCCCCCTTCGGGGGGTGGGCCGGGGGCGTTCAGAGTGACCTAGCGTGCTACGCTCGTGGGCATGGGAATACTCCGGTCTGACGACGACAACGCCCTGATCGCCCTCGGCGCGCGCACCCTCATCGGCCGCGCCGCCCACTGCGCCGTGCGCATCGACGACCGCCAGATCAGCGCGGAGCACGCCGCGCTCCGCTGGACGGGCAAGGAGTGGCAGCTCCGTGATCTGGGCAGCCGAAACGGCACCTTCGTCGACGGCGAGCGCCTAGAGAGCGGCCGAGGACGCACGCTCATGGCGGGCGTCAGCGTGCGGTTTGGCCCCCAGCGTGGCTTCGTGTTCGCCCACGACGGCCCCCCCGGCGCGGCGGCGGCCCGGGAGGGTGACGCGCTCCTGCGCGTGTCCGAGGCCGAGATCTTGAGCCTCCCCAGCGCCGATGGCATGCTCGCCATCGTGTACGAGGGCAGCGACGGGCGCTGGATCGTCGAGCAAGAGGGCCTGGAGTCCGAGGCGCAAGACGGCCAGCGGCTCACCCTCGGCGAAGAGACCTGGCGCCTCATCTTGCCCGTGTCGCCCCGCAACGCTGAGCTGCCGACCACCTGGGACACGTCGCTGCGCCCCCGCTTAGAGACCATCGCCCTCACCCTGCGCGTGAGCCAAGACCAAGAGCACGTCGATGTCGAGGTGAAGCACCGGGGCGGCGCCATCGTGCTCAGCTCCCGGGTGCATCACCTCGTGACCTTGGCGTTGGCCCGGGCGCGGCTGGAGGACGTCGCCTCGGGGGTGCGCCCCGCCGAGGTGGGCTGGCGGTACGCGGATGAGCTCTCGCGGATGTTGTCCTTAGAGTCCGGCCTGCTCACCCTGCACCTGTTCCGCGCCCGAGAGCAGGTGGCCCAGGCGGGCGTCGAGGGCGCGGCGCGGCTCTTTGAGCGCCGTCGGCTCAGCGGCCAGGTGCGCATCGCCGTGGAGCAGCTCACCATCGTGAACGTGCACCACGGCACCAACCCCGACACCCCCGAGGCCTGAGCGCGACGCCGGGGGGCACCCGACGCCGCGCCATTCGCCCTCGGCCTCACGCCCTCAGAGCGTCGTCGGGGGCCCCGGCCACAGCACCCGCAGCGACCGAAGCTCGGCGAGCAAGGCCGCCTGAAGCCGCGCGGGCAGGCGAGGGGCGCCGCGCTCGGTCACCACGGCGTAGCCGCGGTTGGGGTTGAACGAGCGCGGCAGAAGCCGACCTTCACGCACCTGAAAGCAGCCGAGCAGGTCCTCGTCGCCACGCTGGGAGAAGCCCACGCGGCCATCCCAGAGCTCCAGCACGCCCACCCGCAAGGCCAAGGCGGCCTGGGTGAGCGTCGGCTCCAGCTCAGCGTGCTCGGTGAGCAGGCGGTTGATGAGGTCCACGAAGAGCTGGTTTGGGCGAAGGCCCCAAGCCCAGTCCCCGACGTCGCGGTCGGTGAC